>JASFLV010000001.1:0-26534 GCA_050117915.1 Thioalkalispiraceae bacterium
CCCATGATTCATGACGGCTCGTTTGTAAATAAACATCAGCATAATCTATGTCATGTCCCATCATGCTATCGATTACTTTTGACAGTGCTGATTCATCAAGTTCAGCGGGCATGAGTAAATTCTGAGTTGCTATTTGTATGTGTTTATCCATTCGGGACACTCTCGCATTATATTCGTCTGTGTTTCAATGATGGGAAGTTCTCCCTGATAGATGCCAGTTTTTCACGATCACTGTCGGCGATAACAACACCGGAACCGTGTTGCAGGCGATCCATGATATTGCCCCATGGGTCGACAATCATGCTATCACCGTAAGTCTCACGGCCATTGACATGATAACCACCCTGGTTAGCAGCAACAACATAGCAATGATTCTCGATTGCCCGCGCCCTTATCAGGGTTTCCCAATGGGCGCGACCGGTTGTTGCAGTAAATGCTGATGGAATGGCAAATATTTCTACACCCTGTTCGACTAACTGGCGGAATAATTCCGGAAAACGTAGATCGTAGCATATAGCCAGGCCGACCCGACCAAACGGTGAATCAAACCAGGCAGTCTCATCGCCCGCTTTTACCGTCTCCGATTCATTATAACTTTCATTACTGTCTCTTAACTCAACATCAAACAGATGAATTTTGTCATAGCGTGCTTTTAGCTCACCCTGATCATCAAACACTAAACACGCTGAACTAACATGGTTATTATCGGCCTGAAGAGGGACCGTCCCACCGACTATCCAGATCTTATGATGGTGTGACTGTTCGGCAAGAAAATTCTGTATCGGGCCTTCGCCAGGCTTCTCTGCAATAGAGAGCTTGTCTCTTTCGTCCATCCCCATGTGTGCAAAGTTTTCGGGAAGGACCACGAGCGAAGCCCCTGCTTCTGCGGCTGCTGATAATTGTCGCTCAGTCTCAGTTAGATTGCCCTGGACGTTAGAGCCAGAAGCCATTTGTATTGCTGCAAGCTTATTCATGGAAATTATATGGGTTGTATCTATCTTAGTTATTAGTTGGGTTTGATAACCATGATTTCAAGTTGCTCCGGGTTACCCGAGCCTGGAATTAGTTCGATATGGTCTGAAGCAACCCCCAGGGAGACTAACCAGCCCCTCAACTCATAGGCCCACAAAGTCCCCTCATCACCACCGGGATACTTGATTAACAGGCGGTTATTTTCTGTTGACTGAAACGCCCGCATGGCATCTTGCAGGGCCTGCATGCCTAAAATAGAGCTGGCTGAACGGGGAATATTCCACTGTTGGGCAGTCAGGATAAAATTCTTTTCACTCGCATTCGAAGATTCGATGCTGCTAGCAAGCAACAAACCGAGGACGCAAGGATAAACTACTAAACGGCTAAGAGAATGATATAAATAGGAAATCAAAGTCATAGGCAAAGATTATATATCATTCTAATATGAATCGTCTTCTTCAGAATCATTGGCAGACTCTTCTGGAAATACCTCTGTGGGGGCCTTTTCAATTTTTCTGATCTCCGGATTATCCCAGCTACCTGTGATTGTATACTCGGTGGCAATAGAGCTGTCGAATTGTTCACCAAACACCTGCTCAAGTAAAAAGGCCAGGGCACCAATCTGGCCGCCCCATGCTATCCAGGAGATGACCGGTAAAGTTCCCGATACACTCGGCACCACAACAACGCGCTGATCAAAGTCTCTGGCAGCCAGCCCCGTGCGACCTTCAATAGTAATCAGCGCAATCGGACTAATAATCTTCAAAGTTTCTGCATAGGCATCACCTTCACTTATATTGATTTGTCCAACAATCTGTTTAAAGGCAAAACCTTGTTTTAGTTCACTGAAATCGAGTAACAGGCGCCGGGGCAACTCGGCCAGACTAAACAGACCTAACATTCTACCCGCGCCCGGTTTTACATCACTCAAAACACCGTCATCTATAATAATGCCTATACTGCCATTTAACTTGTCGATACTGAAGTTGTCGGGAGTGTCAAACCAATGAGCCTGAATCACCGCCTTGGATACTCCCTTCTGCATAACGGCAGAATAACCAAGCTTGCTTAACATTGTCCCAAGATCTTCCGTAGAAATGAGGGTTAAGAAATTAGTGACATGTTTGGCATCTCTGTACAACCAACTACCCTCGCCTTCGAGTTGCATATAAGGCGCATCAACAATAATTTCCTTGAATAGCAAACCATCCTCATGCCTGTCCATTTTGAACTTAACATGACCCAAGTGCATGTCATTAACAAAAAATGCTCGTATATCACCGTCGAAAATCGCAATATTTCGAGGATCTTTTCGTTCTGTGGAAGGGCTTTCTGCATCACCAGTTAGAATTTTTAGGTACTCCATATCCAGCCTGACCGGGATATTCAGACTGGTTATACCGATTGTCTGTTTTTTATCGCCCTGATTGAGCAGGTCCAGCCATTGATCAAGATGAAATTCCCGTAAACGACCTCGGATCAGCAATTCATTATTAACTGGTAAATTGGCCTGCTGTTTAGTGGACTCAGCCCCTTCTTCAGCAAATGAAAAGATAATTTCGCCTTTATCTAAAGGACGTTCTTGACCTTTCTTCAGGTTGACGATCAGCGCCATGGAGAGTTCATCACCGTATTTTATATTTAATGGTAACTTCTCTTCTTCTGGAAACTGCGCAGTCACATTTAAGGTTTTCTCACTATTGGCCACTTTTACCAATGGTGCGGGTAAATTTAGTTCAACCCCATCCAGCCTTGAGAAAAACTGAAAATAACCCGGGCTCTCCTGATTACCAATTGCAAGAATGCCTTGCCAGCTGGTTTTCCCGTTCACTCTGTCCAGCATTGATAATTCAACATGTTCTGATATTTTCCCGGTATCGATTTCACCATGCATGGAAAGCTTGATATTCTGTAGGTCGTTAAGTGTAGTTGTATACAGTTTTGCCTGGGATTGACCCCCTAATGTTTCAAAACGAAGATTATCGGAAAATATTCCCTCCTGTTTGATCCTGAGGTCACCGGTTATTTTCTTAACCTGGAGGACTCTCTGCCAGGCATCCAGTTCATTGTTTTTTAACTCGACATCGGCCTGATAATGAAAAGGGGAACTTTGTTGCGTCTTGTCAGATAAGGGTAAACGTAGTGCACCATTGCCGGTAGACTTTCCTGATATTCGCAACTCATCCAGGATCGATTGGGCCTTTGGTGCAATCGGTGTGTCAACAAGAAATCTGGCCAAATCGCGTGTTTGGCCCTGATATTTAGAACTTGCTTTGATAACTGGTGCTTTAAAACTTTCTATATCCACCCTGGTGTCTGTCAGGTAACTATCATAGATCTGACTATTACTCGCCTCGATTGATAGACCCAAACCAGTAATCTCCAGATTTGCGTCTAGAACCTTTATTTTTGGCCAGCCTGGCTGATAATTGAGGTTCACATTTTTTGCATTAAAATCTGCAAGCAAAGTTCCTGAATGGTCGCGAAAAGGAAAATCATCCAGCCTGCCATTGAAGACGACACCACCACTTGTTACCTGTCCTGATTCAAACGCTTTATCCAGCCACTTGACTAGCTCTTCGTCCATAACACTGACAGGTAAATATTTATAGGTTTGTTTTGCATTACCATTATCAAAATCTACCTGCAAATCAAGATAGGGCGATGCACTATTGTCTGGCACCATCGCATAAAAACCCAGATTCGCATTAATATCAGGTGAAATCGCAGAAATATCTCTGGAATTGAGATGCCATGCTTTATTTTCATGGTGCCAGTCAATGCTCCCATTTATGGATGATAAATCTAAGTTTTCACGGAAGATGTTCGGAATCTTAAGACGTGCACTATCACTTTTAAGTTTTAGCTGTCCTTTTGTTTCATTAGTCCAGACTTTGCCGGTAATATTTTCAATCCCTGGGAACTGCCCCCAGGGTTGTAAAGTTAAACCATCAAATTCCGAGACCAGAGAGAATTTATCATAATCTTCAAGGAAGGAATAATTCAGATAAGCATGATGCAGATCACCACTGGGATCAATCTTTATCAAACCTTCTTTTAAGGAATCATCGAGAATTTTTCCATCAATAAGTGCTCTTTTGATATCTTCGAGGCGTAGGAAGCTAGAATAGGCTGAGATTAACTCTTCTTGTTTCGCATAACGAACAGCAAGCTTCGAAGCTGGCCACACCTCATTATCTCCTTTATATTGGAAGTCCTTAACGTTTAACTTCCAACCAATCTCATCAGTATGCCAGTCAACCAGGGCATCAAGCTTTTCTATGCTAAACGGTTTTTCATTTTTCCCTACGTTAACAATAAAATCACTCGCATTCAGATCGGCAGCAAATGCAGTGATATCACCTGCCTTCCAGTCTCCCCATAACTTTATATCAAGCATTCCCTGCTCCAGGCTAGCAAACATAAACTCTGGTTTAACTCCCCAGTTTACCAGGTTGAGATCGTTTGCCTGATAGTATACTTTACCAAACCACTGTGAGGGATTAAGGATATTTCCGTTAAAATCAAAAGCAATTTCCAGATCACGGCCCAATTCTTCTGGCAAAGTGACTGTACCGGTAAGTTGATGTCTATCACCATCATTTCTTAAATAAAAATTAACATTGTCAAGCTGTATAGATTTATCAGTTTCATGGTCATTCTTAAATACTACCCGACTGTCTTTTATCGCCAGTTTACTTCTTTGAAAAAACCATTTTGCTAATTCATCTGACTCTTCCTCATCTGCCGTAAGAGTAATCTGATCACCAAGTTGATCTATCTCCAGTCCTTGAATTGTAAAATTACCATCTTCCTTTCTGACCACACCCAAATCAACCCCAATCACAGTAAAACTGTCAGGGACAACTTCCATTTTCAAAAGACTTCGTAACAGGTCGATCGTTAGCCGGGCTTGCTCGAAATGAACGATTTCGTTTTTAGTATGGGTATCCAGAAGATAAACATTATTAAAGGTAATTAAGGGTGTAATTCCGCTTAACTTCGCATCCATGGAGTCAATACGAACATCCTGCTCGAGTACTTCACTGGCAAAAGCTTCTATTTCTCCACGATAGGCCTTAACATCGGGCAGATAAAATCTAAATAACGAAATTACAATAGCAACTGCAATGACCACAGCAACCAACGAATACCAAAAGGTACGGTAACACCATCTATACGTGGTCCTGATCCATTTCATGCTATTTATATTCTATATATCTGTGCTCACATCAGCACAACATCAAATTGTTCCTGGGTATATTCTGATTCGACCTGCAGTTTAATTGGTTTCCCAATAAATTCTTCCAACTCAGCAAGACTGGTTGATTCCTCATCAACCAGTGTATCGACGACTGACTGAGATGCAAGCACCAGAAGTTGTTGAGCATCGAATTGTCTGGCTTCGCGTAATATTTCCCGAAAAATATCATAACAAATGGTTTCTGCAGTCATTAATGAACCCCTCCCCCCACATGTTGGACAGGATTCACATAATATATGTTCCAGAGATTCACGTGTCCTTTTTCTAGTCATCTCAACAAGACCTAACGATGAGACTTCACTGATATAGGTTTTGGCATGATCACGTTCAAGATTTTTCTCAAGAGCACGTAGCACCTGTCGACGATGCTCGAGATCAGTCATATCGATAAAATCGATAATGATAATGCCGCCCAGGTTACGCAGACGTAACTGACGCACAATCGCCTGGGTCGCCTCCAGGTTTGTCTTGAAAATCGTCTCTTCAAGATTCCGATGGCCGACAAAAGCCCCCGTATTCACATCAATCGTAGTCATTGCCTCAGTCTGATCAATAATTAAATAACCACCGGACTTCAATTGAACCTTACGTTGTAAGGCTTTGACAATTTCATCTTCCACACCATAGATATCAAAGATCGGACGTTCGCCAGGATAGTGCTCGATTCGATTACTTAACTCGGGAATAAATTTATCAACAAACTTGTTTACCTTCTCGGAAGTTTCTCTTGAGTCAATTCTGATTTTTTCGAGATCGGTATCACCCAGGTCACGCATAGTACGCATAACTAATGGCAAGTCTTCATGTAATAAAACGCCCTTGGGTTCGGAATCAATACGCTCTGAGATAGCCAACCATAGCTTTTGTAAAAACTTGATATCTTTGAGAATCAATTCTTCATTCATTCCCTCGGCAACAGTCCTGACGATATAACCACCAGGTTCAAAATCAGCCGCATGTTCCTGAATAATGTCTTTGAGGCGTTGTCGTTCATCAGGGTCCTCGATCTTTTGTGAAATACCGATATGCTGCGCACCGGGCATAAATACCAGAAACCGCGACGGAATCGAGACCTGAGTTGTCAGGCGAGCGCCTTTCGTGCCCATCGGATCCTTGATCACCTGGACGATCACTTGCTGGCCTTCCCTCAATAAATCAACAATCTGCTCTTCTATCTTGGCCTCCGTGGATACTTCATCATCAATATCAACTGTTTTAGCGATATCCGATACATGCAAAAAAGCAGTTCGTTCGAGTCCGATATCTATAAAGGCTGCTTGCATACCAGGTAGAACCCGGCTGACTTTGCCTTTATAAACATTACCGACCAGACCACGTTTGCGGGTACGCTCGATATGCACTTCCTGCAATACACCATTCTCGATATAAGCAATACGTGTTTCCTGGGGGGTTATGTTAATTAATAACTCTTCGCTCATAATCAGGTTTGCCAAATTGGTATGTTATGCTCAGACAGAAGTCTGGCTGTTTCGAACAATGGTAATCCCATTACTCCTGAGTAGCTTCCCTGCAAACCTGAGATAAATGCCGCCGCATAGCCCTGTATAGCGTATGCACCAGCTTTATCATTGGGTTCACCGGTTTTCCAGTATTCCTCAATTTCTGAATCTGTTAACTTGCGGAAACTAACCTGACTGACATTAACACAAACTGAATGTTTCTCTCCAATTATAGCGACCCCACTCATCACTTCATGTCGCTGGCCGGATAATCTTTTAAGCATGGATATGGCATCGGCCTTATCCGCTGGCTTGCCTAAAATTTCACCTGCCAGGCAGACGGTCGTGTCGGCTCCCAGTACAGGTCGTCGCTTTGCCTTTGGCAACGATTGCCAACTCAGCTTCGCCTTTTCTACGGCAAGGCGCTGCACGTATGTTTCAGGCGATTCGGCAGGCTGTCGGGTTTCATCAACATTTGCAACGCTGACAGCAAAACGCACACCTAGCTGCCTGAGCAGTTCACTACGGCGTGGTGATTGTGAGGCAAGATAGATATCAACATCCATGCGACTAGCTTACTTGTGATACGGATGGTGGCTAAGAATAGAATAGGTTCTGTACAACTGTTCGGCCAGAATAATACGTACCACCGGGTGCGGGAAAGTCATAGCAGATAATGAGACACAAACATCTGCTTCACGTAACAGGTCGCTATGCATTCCTTCAGGACCGCCGATCAGGATACTGATATTTCGTCCGTCCTGTTGCCAGGCAGCAACGTTTTCTGCTAACTGTTCGGTAGACCAAAGCTTACCCTCCTTATCCAGGGCAATGACAAAATTTCCACGAGGGATAGTCTGGCGCATACGCGCAGCCTCTTTTTCCATTATGCGATCAAGATTTGATGCCTTGCCACGTTTCTCCGGGCTGATTTCGACAAGCTCTACAGTCAACCCCGCACCGATTCTCTTTATGTACTCGTTAAAGGCCTGTTGAACCCATCCAGGCATACGATCCCCAATGGCAATAATCTGTATTCGCATCTAAACTAGTTTGTCTTATTCAACTGGGTATCAGGACTCTCTTCACCCCAAAGCTTTTCGATATTGTAAAAATCTCGGATTGATGGTTGCATCACATGTACAACGACATCACCCAGATCAATCAATGCCCATTCTCCCGCATCGACACCCTCAACACCAATCGGCTTGACACCACGTTCTTTACAACGTGTCACCACTGAATCTACTAAGGCCTTGACCTGACGATTACTGTTTCCACTGGCAATGACCATCACATCGGTAATAGTGGTTTTGTCCCGCACATCGAGGCTTCGAATATCAATGCCCTTGATATCTTCCAGTGCATCGACTACCAGTTCTGTTAACTCTTTGTAATCCATTCAGTACCTCTTATTTATACAAATCTTGATCATGAATATAATTCACTACCTTTTCAGGTAAAAGGTAATCAATACATTTACCTTCACTAACCTGTGCGCGGATATTGGTTGACGAAATATCCAGTTGTGTGACCGGGCAGATAAAACAGTGAGTGTCTTCCGATCTTAAAAACTCACTTGTGTCATTGGTTCGCTTTTCATTCATGTACTGGATCAGCGCTGAACTGGGTATTGAGTCTGTGTCAAAACGTGGTCTCTGTGTAATCACCAGATTGGCTAAACTTGTGATTGTTTCCCAGTCTTTCCATTTATCAAAATACACAAACGCATCCATACCTATGATCAAGCAAAACTTCTCTTTGGGAAAATCTGCTATCAGACTCTTAATCGTATCAATCATGTAAGAGGGACCTGCCCGATCTATTTCTCTCTGATCAACGACAAAATCAGTCTGACGACCCAACGCAAGTCTCAACATCTCGAGGCGTTGCTGTGCACTGGCAATCGGCGGATTACGATGTGGTGGTTGCCCACATGGTATAAAGTGAATCTGTGACAAGTTCAGAAGCGAATAAACATCGACCGCTGGACGCAGATGCCCTAAGTGCACCGGGTCAAACGTTCCACCATAAATTCCAATCATAGGAGATTAAACATCGGATCAGGAACGAATATGCCCATCGCCCATAACAATATATTTTTGAGAGGTCAAACCATGTAATCCAACTGGACCGCGCGCATGGATTTTATCCGTACTAATCCCAATCTCTGCACCCAGTCCATATTCAAAACCGTCAGCAAATCGTGTCGAGGCATTCACCATGACTGAACTCGAATCGACTTCGGTCAGAAATCGTCTTGCCTTGCTAATATCTTCAGTAATAATCGACTCCGTATGCCCGGATGCATGCCTATGAATGTGCTCGATAGCTTCATCGATACCGGCAACCACACGAATTGACAGGATAGGGGCCAGATATTCGGTATCCCAGTCCTCTTCGGTGGCCGGTACAGCATCAGTGAGAATTTTAAGCGTCTCATCACAACCCCGAAGTTCAACACCTTCTTTATTATACAACTCCGCGAGGCGGGGCAACACGAGCGGTGCCACTGTTTTATCAACCAGCAGGGTTTCCATGGTATTGCAGGTACCATAACGTTGGGTCTTGGCATTAAAAGCAACACTCACTGCCTTGTCCATATGCGCCCTGCCATCGATATAAACATGACAAACACCATGTAAGTGTTTTATCACTGGCACCCGTGCTTCGTTACTCACTCTTTCTATCAGGCCCTTACCTCCACGTGGGACAATAACATCCACATACTTGGGCATGGTAATGAGTTCACCCACCGCTTCGCGATCCGTCGGCTCGATCACCTGTACGACCGCGTTCGGCAAGCCTGCGGCTTGCAAACCACTGCTTATGCATTTTGCCAGGGCCTGATTCGAGTGGGCAGCTTCAGAACCACCCCGCAGAATCGCCGCATTACCTGACTTTAAACATAAAGCCGCGGCATCAATGGTCACATTAGGCCGCGATTCATAAATAATTCCGATCACACCCAGTGGTACACGCATTTTGCCGACCTGGATTCCAGAAGGCATATACTTCATATCAGTAATTTCCCCAACCGGGTCCGCCAGGGCAGCAATCTGCTGGACGCCTTCGGCCATGGCGTCAATCCGATCATCGCTCAGCGCCAGGCGATCCAGTAAGGCATCATCCAGCCCCTTTTCACGACCGGCCGCCAGATCCTTTGCATTTTCTGAGAGTAAGTTGCTGCGAGCATCCAGGAGCGCCCTGGCAATATACTGTAAAGCCTGGTTCTTCTTATTGGTGTCAGCTCTCGCCAGTTCACGAGATGCCTCACGTGCCTGTTGGCCCAGCTGGATCATGTATTGTTTGATATCGAGTTTAGCGTCCATTGGTTTCTCTATTTTCAATTACAGTTGTGGCACTCCAAGCGGCCACCCAGAATTATAACGCTGGGGTCGCGCCCGCGGGAGTTTAGACACCACAGGCCTGAGAAAGTGTGGGTTTTCCCGCAACCTGTAATGCTAATTCTAACAATTCATCCCAGGCTCTGCCTGCCTGTTGTCCCTTAATGATGCGATCGATTTGCCGGCAGGCCTGCAACCATTGCCGCGTACTTGCCAGGCTAGTTCTTGCTAATGCCTTTTTAATCATGGGCTTACGTTTATCCCAGACACGTTGCGCCGCCAGGGCAGCGTCCAGATTGCTGCCATGTTGCATATCATCGAGTATCTGGTGCAAAACGCGTATCTCTCTATTTAAGACCCACAGCATCAATATTGCCTCGACCCCTTCTGCCTTCAGGCCAAACAGGAATTTGCTGACCCTTTCCGGTTCACCGGCCAGGGCCTGGTCGGCAAAGCTGAAGATGTCATAGCGGGCGCTATCACTCACGGCTGACTGAATCTGCTCGATGCTTAACTCACCTTCGCCATACAGGAGTAGCAATTTTTCCAGTTCCTGATCGGCGGCGAGCAGGTTCCCTTCTACTCGGTCGGCCAGAACTTTAATCGCCTCTGGGCCAGCACTGAGCTTTCGATACGCCAGTCGCTGGTTTATCCACTGTGGCAGGCGCATTACATCGACAGGCCAAACCTGGATAAACACGCCGGCTGACTCAAGCGATTTCAGCCATTTCGATTTGGTCTGCGCTGCTTCCAGCTTGGTGGTACTGATTAATAAAATCGTATCCTCAGGTATGGCTTCAGTATATTCCTGCAAAACCCTGGTCCCCTCGCGTCCCGGTTTGCCAGTGGGAATCCGCAACTCCAACAGTTTCTTCTCTGCAAACAAAGACAGGCTATTGCTTTCAGTCACCAACTGCGTCCAGTCGAAACCGCGCTCGGCATGGAAAACCTGACGTTCGCTATAACCCTGTTGCTCCGCCGCAGTTCTTATCATGCGACAGGCTTCATCAAGCTGAAATGGCTCATCACCACTGACAAGATATATTGGAGCCAGATTATTACTTAATTGCTTGGCCAGTTGTTGAAGTGGAATCTTCATGTTTAGAGCATAACACGAATAACTGTCTATTTAATCCGGGCGTTATTGCCCGGCGTATTTCAGGTGTGAACGAATCCGGCGCATCATTTGCCTAACCGCAAATTGAACCAGTTCCAGGCGGATCTGTTTTTCTTCGGCGTCCGTAGCGAGAACATTATTCGGGTCAAAGCGAAAATCGCGAGTTAGCTCCAGCTTTTGTTGCGGTACCAGGATTTTTTCCTGGCCAGGCTGTTGAGCATCAATTTCTGTGTTTGAGGTATTTTCCACGACCGAAAAAAAGAAACGGTAATTCAGTTCATACTCGGCAGCGCGGCCTTGCGTATCAACAGATAATACCCGCTTCCTGGTTTCTGCAGCGCTAATCACAATCACCGCTTTTGCCAGACTACGATTAGTACTCACTTCTGAGCCTGAACGTTGTAACACGCGTTTGAGTTCCTGGTATAAATCCGCATACTGGGCGACTCCAGTAATCGCCACATTCTGTAATTGGGGTGGCACCTCAACATCACCACGCAGACGGAAACCACAGGAACCCAATAGTCCAGCGAGACAGGCTACTACTAGGATCTTGGTTATGATCGTGTGTTTATTTGACAACAATATTCACCAGTTTTCCGGGAACAACAATCACTTTAACAATTGCTTTACCTTCCACGAATTTCTTAACATTATCATTATCTAAAGCTATTTTTTCCACTTCATTGCGATCGGCATCAGCGGGCAGGTCAATTTGCCCACGTAACTTGCCATTCACCTGGACAACCATTTGAATCTGATCCCGTTGCAATGCCGCCTCATCGACGACAGGCCAGCTCTGATCTACGATCGCATCACATTCAGGACATAACTCCTGCCATAGACCATGGGTAAAGTGTGGCACGATCGGGGCAAGCATCAACAGAATTGCTTCATAAGCTTCCCGCAGTACGGCCCGGCTCTGTTCGCTTCTATCTTCAAACTTGCCCATCGCATTCATCAACTCCATCACCGCAGCAATCGCGGTGTTAAAAGTGAAGCGACGGCCTACATCATCTGAAATCTTCCTGATTGTTTCATGTAACTGGCGGCGAAGCGCTTTTTGTTTATCGTTTAAAATTGCTACGTCCAGCTCTACTACTTCACCCTCCTGAATATGTTCGTAAACCGCACGCCAGACACGTCGCAGAAAACGGAAGGCCCCTTCGACTGCTGCGTCTGACCACTCCAGGCTTTGTTCAGGGGGTGCAGCAAACATAATAAACAAGCGTGCAGTATCAGCACCGTAGCGTTCAATCAGTTCCTGTGGATCAACGGTATTTCCCTTGGACTTGGACATTTTAGAACCGTCTTTTAATACCATACCCTGGGTGAGCAGGTTGCTGAAGGGTTCGGCATTTTTAATAAGACCAATGTCCCGCATCAGTTTGTTATAAAAGCGTGAGTAAAGCAGGTGTAAGATCGCATGCTCAATACCACCAATATATTGATCGACAGGCAGCCAGTAGTTGGCACGCTCATCGAGCATCGCCTTATTGTTGTCCGGTGATGCATAGCGAGCGAAATACCAGGATGATTCCATAAAGGTATCAAATGTATCAGTCTCACGTTCAGCCATACCACCACACTTGGGACACCTGGTTTTATAAAACGACGGCATCTTCTTGATTGGTGAACCAACGCCTTCAAACTTGATCTCTTCAGGTAAGACCACGGGTAAATCTTTATCCGGAACAGGGACTTCACCGCACTTTTTACAATTGATAATGGGTATCGGCGCTCCCCAGTAACGTTGTCGCGACACGCCCCAGTCACGTAATCGATAGGTCGTCCGCTTGTCACCCTTTTTGTGCTTTTTTAGATGGGCAGCGATTTTATCAAAGGCCTGCTCTGAACTCAGACCATCAAACTGGCCTGAATTTATTAATTCACCTTTGTCGGTAAAAGCGGCAGTCTCGAGATCAACTTCAACATCATCTGTTGGCACAATAACCTGTTTGATGGGTAAACCATATTTTTTGGCAAACTCCCAGTCACGCTGATCATGCGCCGGGACTGACATAACGGCCCCTTCGCCGTATCCCATCAGGACAAAGTTGGCGATAAACACCGGTACATGTTCACCACTAATCGGATGGATCGCTTTGAATCCGGTATCCATCCCTTTTTTCTCCAGGGTTTCGATCGTCGCCTCGGCAGTCCCGCTCTGCATACACTCTTTAATGAAAGCCTGTACATTCGAGGACTTTTCTGCCGCTTTTTGCGCAAGCGGATGTAATGCGGCGACAGCCACATAAGTCACCCCCATTAGGGTGTCCGGACGGGTGGTAAAAACCTTGAGCGTTTTATTGCTATCCAGTAGATCAAATTCAATATCCACACCCTGGGACTTACCGATCCAGTTGCGCTGCATGGTCACAACCTGCTCCGGCCAACCATCAAGATGGTCCAGTTCGGTCAGCAACTCTTCAGCGTAGTCGGTGATCTTCATGAACCACTGTGGAATGTCTTTACGCTCCACATCAGTATCACAGCGCCAGCATTTACCATCAATAACCTGTTCATTGGCCAATACCGTCATGTCATTGGGGCACCAGTTCACTGGAGAAGTCTTTTTATAAACCAGACCTTTTTTATATAAACGGGTAAATAGCCACTGTTCCCAGCGATAATAATCCGGGTCACAGGTCGCCAGCTCACGCTCCCAGTCATAACCCAGCCCCAACGACTTGAGCTGTTCACGCATGTAGTTAATATTTTCTCGCGTCCACCTGGCGGGGGGCACATTATTTTTGATTGCAGCGTTTTCCGCCGGGAGGCCAAAAGCATCCCAACCCATCGGGTGTAATACATTTTTGCCCTGCATACGCTGATAACGACTGATCACATCGCCGATCGTATAATTTCGAACATGCCCCATATGTAACCGGCCGCTGGGATAGGGAAACATGGCAAGGCAATAAAACTTCTCTTTATTCCCGTCCTCTTTAACCACAAAGGTCTTGTTTGTTTCCCAATATGCCTGGGCAGCCTGTTCAATGGCTTTTGGATCGTACTGTTCTTTCATGTTTATTATTTCTTGAGTAGCGAAGTCTTTGTTATGTTCAGTAGTGGCAAGCATACCGCATGCCCGGCTTAAATTCATCAGCCAGACAGGTGACTAATCTGCCGGCCTGGTACGACGAACCCTGAAAATAGCCCACAAAGAAAATAATCCAAGCAGAATGAGTATAAAACTGACTACTGGATAATTACCGAAGCGTACATAAGGTGTCGCACCGTGTCTGGGCTGTATCTTGCCGGTCAGCACCGCAGACTCAAACTGAGGCGACTTTTTAATAAATTTACCGCGATGATCAATCAGCGCTGATATTCCAGTGGTCGTCGAGCGGATCAATTGCCGCTCAGTTTCGACCGCACGCATGCGGGCTATTTGCAGGTGCTGATGTGGTGCCCAGGATTTACCATACCAGGCATTATTACTGCCATTGATCAAGACCGTGGCTTGCGGGAGAAAATCAATCAGCTCTTCGCCAAAGGCATCTTCATAACAAATCGAGGGGGCCATCTTTTGTCCTGCTACAATCAACTGCTCCTGATCCTGATCGCCGCGACTGAAACCGGACATGGGTAGATTGAAAAAACCTGCGAGCTGTTTCATAAAATCAGGTAACGGCACATACTCGCCAAACGGAACCAGGTGTCGCTTGTGATAAACGCTTTGAGTTTCGCCCAGCACCAGCAAGCTACTATAGTACTTTGATTCGATCGCACCATACGGCAATCCAATTACCAGGGTAGTAATAGTTGATTTTGCCCGCTCGCTGAGTTGTTGCCGGTAGGCAAAAGGTGCGTCCTGCCAGAGGATGGTCAGTGCATTTTCCGGCCACATAACTACGTCATAGTTATCCCAGAGTGGTTCTGTCATCTGGGCATAGGTGTTCATGCGGTGCATAATCTGTTCAGGATCCCACTTGGTGATTTGTGACAGGTTGGCCTGGACAATCGCGACACTGAGCGGTTGATCCTTATCTTCTGTCCAGAAGACATTTTTCAAGCCAGTCCCGGATATCCAGATCCCGATGACCAGAAGCCCAAACACTATTGTGATCCGATTACGCTGAGTAATAAGAACAAGCAATACCGCAGCACTGATCACCGCGAGTAATGAGATGCCATACACACCGATTACAGGTGCAAAACCTGCTAACGGCGAATCGATAAAACTGTAACCCAGGTTTAACCAGGGGAAGCCGGTCATGAACCAGCCGCGTATCCATTCGAACAACACCCACATCAAAACAAAAACTGGTAATGTCAGGTAACCAGCAAGCTGACGGGCCAGGATTACACTAAAGAAAGCCTGTAAGGCTGGAAATAGCGCCAGGAAAGCAATAAAGATATGCGTTAGTACAAAAGCGACGGGCGAAGAGGTAAAACCGAAGTCACTGATCGCGATATACACCCATGACACACCGACCGCAAACAGACCAAAGCCAAACAGATAGCCACGTCGAAAAGCCAGGCCATTGCTGGAATCCTGCCAGATATAGAACATAATAGCGGGTATAACAATTGCTAGTGGATATAAGCTGAGTGGGGCGAAAGCAACTGGGAATAATGCCCCGGCAAAGAACGCGATTACATCAAGCCAGGGACTGTTCTTATCAAGCATTGCCAGACTGATCTAAACTAACAGTTTCGTCAGTGTCTGTTTGCACTCTGACCTGAAGCAGATGTACACGACGGGCATCAGCACGCAATATCGTAAAGACATACCCACCGAGGCTGACTGTTTCGCCTCTTTTCGGTAAATGGCCAAACGCATTGGTGATCAGACCACCAATGGTATCAAACTCATCGCTGGAAAACTCCGTAGAAAAGTGTTTATTAAACTCTTCAATTGGCGTGATTGCCTTAACCGTGGCCTTCTCTGATGAATGCTCCATGATATAAATATCATCTTCATAATCATGCTCATCTTCGATCTCGCCGACAATTTGTTCGAGCACATCCTCGATCGTAATCATGCCGGCAACCCCGCCATACTCATCAACCACGATGGCAATATGATTGCGACTGGCACGGAATTCTTTTAACAGCACATTGAGACGCTTACTTTCCGGAATGAAAGCAGGCGGTCGTAATATATCCCGTAAATTAAACTTCTCTTCACTGCCAAGCTGGAAATAGGGCAACAGGTCTTTTGCCAGGAGAATCCCGACAACTTCATCGCGATTATCGCCGACTACAGGATAGCGTGAGTGAGCGGCATCGACGACAACCGGCAGGACTTCCTGCAAGCTCATATCCCGCTCCAGCACAATCATTTGTGAGCGAGGTAACATGACATCCCGCACCTGCATCTCGGTAACCTGCAGGACACCCTCAATCATTGCCAGCGCATCTACATCAATAATATCCTTATCCTGCGCTTCACGCAGTACGCTGATCAATTCATCCCGATCTTTCGGATCAAGGTTTAGTATATGTGCCAGACGTCCAACCCAGGAACGTCCGTGTTGCTTGTCTTCCTTTTGAGTTTGCCCATTCGGGCTACCCGTTCGGTCTTCGCTCATGACTCTATCGTTACCTCGTAGGGGTTTGAGAATCCTAATCCATGTAAAATAGTTATTTCTTTTTGTTCCATCCTCGTGGCCTGTTCGTCTTCTATATGGTCATAACCCAGCAAGTGTAAGGTGCCGTGAATGATCATATGCGCCCAATGTGCAGTTAACGATTTATTTTGTTCTAGCGCTTCACGTTTTACTACCGCGGCGCAAATGACCAGATCACCCAGTAGCGGTATATCCAATGGTAGATCTTCATCAACCGGAAAAGAAAGCACATTAGTACTTCCCTTCTTCTGACGATATTGCTGATTCAATTCACTGATTTCATTTTCATCAACAATCCGGACCGTCAGCTCCGCCTGGTCAGCCACAATATTTTCTTCATTGATGAGTACTGACTCGATCCAGCCCTGTATATCTTCATCAGAAGGCAGGTCTTCATCCTGCACGGCCTTTTGCACATCGACAATCACAGCCATATTATTGCTCGTTACGTTGTTTATCAGCATCTGAGCGTTCATAAGCAGTAACAATACGTTGAACTAATGGATGGCGGACAACATCCTTGGCAGTAAAGAAAGTAAAACTGATCCCTTCCACGTCTTTAAGCACATCGACCACATTACGCAGACCAGAGGTTTGCCCTCGTGGTAAATCGACCTGAGTGACATCACCGGTAATCACCACTTTTGAACCAAAACCGATACGTGTCAGGAACATCTTCATCTGTTCCAGCGTGGTGTTCTGCGCCTCATCAAGTATGATGAATGAGTCATTTAGTGTACGACCACGCATGTAAGCCAGTGGCGCAACTTCGATGACACTTTTTTCAATCAGACGGGCAACCTTTTCGAAGCCTAACATCTCGTAAAGTGCGTCATACAGTGGACGCAGATACGGATCGATCTTCTGGCTCAGATCGCCAGGGAGAAAGCCAAGCCGTTCCCCAGTCTCGACCGCGGGACGGGTTAGGATAATCCGGCGCACTTTATCCTTCTCCAACGCATCCACGGCGCAGGCCACGGCCAGGTAGGTCTTGCCTGTCCCGGCAGGCCCAACACCGAAACTAATATCTTTCTCCAGGATACTCCGCAGGTAATGAATCTGATGCGGACCACGGCCACGAATAGTGCCGCGACGGGTTTGAATCACGACCTCTTCCTGGGTCTTTGCCATTTCTTCTAACAGGGCATCCACACCGGATTCCTGTAAAGAAAGGTTCACAAATTGAGGGTTAATCGTCTGGTTCAGGGTCTCTGCATAAAGTTCTTTCAGCAGTTCACTGGCTGCCTCCACTGAGCGTTGCTCGCCAATAATCCGGAAGGTATTGCCCCGGTTATTTACTTCGACGCCCAGGCGTCTTTCTATCTGGCGCAAGTGTTCATCGAACTGGCCACACAGATTCGCCAGCCGTTCATTATCGGCGGGTTCCAAAACGAGATCAGAATAGTTGGCTGCGGTACTCAAAGTCTTGTACGTATGTCGGATTCGACAATCGGTTTAGAGTGCGTTCCGGGCGGGTGTGCCAGCATCTGTAGCAGGAGTGGCACTCAGAATTTCACCGCGTAGTGAGTTGGGAAATGCTTCAGTTATTTTCACGTTTACAAATTCACCCAGGAGGTTTGCATCACCATTAAAGTTTACCACACGATTGTTGGCTGTGCGGCCCGAGAGTTGGCCCGGATCTTTCCTGGATGGTCCTGTCACGAGAATTTGCTGTTGAGTCCCTACCATTTTTCTGGATATATCCTGAGCGTGCTGACTAATGCGTGTCTGGAGTATCTGGAGACGCTGCTTTTTGACTTCAAGAGGGACATCATCCGCCAGGCTGGAAGCCGGGGTACCAGGACGTGGGCTATAGATAAAACTATAGGAATGATCAAACCCCACCTCAGCAATCAAATCCATCGTGTCAGCAAAATCTTTGTCCGTTTCCCCAGGAAAACCAACGATAAAATCCGAAGAGATGCTGATATCTGGCCGCACTTCTTTCAACTTACGAATTATGGTCTTGTATTCAAGAGCAGTATGCTTGCGCTTCATCTGGGCAAGAATACGGTCCGAGCCACTTTGCACGGGTAGATGCAGGAAACTGACCAGTTCGGGTACTTCCGCATACACCTGAATGAGACTATCGGACATTTCAATCGGGTGGGAGGTGGTATAGCGAATCCGGTCGATTCCATCGATAGCGGCTACATACTGGATTAGTAAGGCCAGGTCAGCGACACCACCGTCATGCATGGGACCGCGATAGGCATTGACATTCTGGCCGAGCAAATTGATCTCGCGCACTCCCTGCTCAGCCAGCTGAACCACCTCAGCGACAACATCATCAAATGGACGGCTGACTTCCTCGCCTCTTGTATAGGGCACCACACAAAAGGTGCAATATTTCGAGCAGCCTTCCATGATGGATACATAAGCGCTTGGACCTTCCGCGACGGGTTTGGGCAGATGGTCGAATTTCTCGATTTCCGGAAAACTGATATCAATCGCGGGCTTATGCCGGGTCGTCACTTCATTGATCATCTCCGGCAAGCGGTGCAGTGTCTGAGGGCCGAAAACAAGATCGACATAGTTGGCCCGCCTGAGGATTGCCTCGCCCTCCTGGCTAGCCACACATCCCCCCACACCGATAATTAGGTCGGGATTTTTCTCTTTGAGAGGTCGCCACATGCCCAGTTGAGAAAAAACCTTCTCCTGGGCCTTTTCTCGCACTGAACAGGTATTTAACAGTAGCACATCTGCCTGTTCCGGCTGAGCCGTCAATGTCAGCCCATGGGAGACCTGGAGTACCTCAGCCATTTTTGCTGTGTCGTACTCATTCATTTGGCAGCCAAAGGTCTTGATGTGAAGCTTTTTCATTAATGGTTAATCATTAGTCAGTTAATACCGGGACGCGCAGTCTAGCGAAGGACTCCCCTGAATTCCAGAGTAAATTCCCTTTGCCACTTACCCAGCACTCAGCAAAAACGGGCGACCGCTAGCGGTCGCCCGTTAAATCTAGCGAATCAGAGTCGGAGCTAGATATCGTTATAACCCGTCTCATCATGGCAGACGTGATCGAGACCTTCTGTCTCTTCCTCTTCATTGACCCGAACCCCTACCAGCATATCCACCAGCTTGAGGATGATCCAGCTTACGATACCGCACCAGACCGCGGTGACAATCACACCAATCGCCTGGGTGCCTAACTGATCAATCATTTGGGAAGCAACACCCGTTTCTGGATTGCTGGGTTGGTTGATCCCCCCTGCGGTGAAGGCAAAAACCCCCACTGCCATGGTGCCCAGGATGCCACCGACCCCGTGGACCGGGAAAACATCAAGCGAATCATCAATCTTCAATTTCCGTTTGATGAACTGCGTAGAAAAATAACAGATGACCCCGGCACTGATACCAATGATCAAGGCGCCCATCGGGCCCACGTGCCCGGAGGCCGGGGTTATCGTGCCAAGCCCAGCGACCATCCCGGTGACGATACCCAGGACGCTGGGCTTACGATAACGTATCCATTCCAGCGCCATCCAGGCCAGGGAACCGGCTGCTGCACTGATATGGGTCACCAGCATCGCACTGCCCGCATCCCGGAACAGGTCGTCACCCGAAGCAATCGCGCTCCCCGCATTAAATCCAAACCACCCTACCCAGAGCATCCCAGCACCAGTCACGGTCATGGTCAGGTTATGTGGCAACATGGGGGTGCTTGGGAAACCCTTGCGTTTACCCATATAGACGGCTGCCACCAGGGCAGCGACACCGGCATTGATATGGACAACGGTGCCACCAGCAAAATCAATCAGGCCCATCTTCAGCAACCAGCCGTTTTCCGCCCACACCCAGTAACATACCGGGAAATAGACCGCGATCAACCAAATGGCACTGAACAGCAACATCGCCGAAAATTTCATCCGCTCAGCAAAACCACCCACTATCAGGGCCGGGGTAATAATCGCGAAGGTCATCTGGAACATGACCCAGACCGTCTCGGGTATCTTGCCGCTGGCGGAATCACGGCTCACCCCGTCCAGGAAAAATTTGTCGAATCCACCTAAATAGGAACCGTCTCCGTTCAACGCCAGACTATAGCCAATGGTGACCCAGATGAGTGACGCCATGCAGGTAATCGCAAAGCATTGCATCAACACGGACAGTACGTTTTTTGAGCGAACCAGGCCTGCATAGAACAGCGATAAGCCGGGGATCGTCATGAATAGCACTAGTGCCGTTGCGGTGAGCATCCAGGCGGTGTAACCAGAGTCAAAGCCGTCAGCGGCAAATACAACGGGAGAAAATAGCAGGGTGATGGTGAATAAAGATAGTTGTCTAAAACGGGATCCAATTGAGCTGGGACTCATAACTCCTCTCCTTATAATTATTCTCTTATTTTTTAGTCTGATTTTTTATGGGGGATGTTATACCACGGCTTGCATCAGAATGGCGCATTTCGGAAGAATTTTTAGTTGCAGAGCCCAGAAACGAGCTAATTTAGTGCTTAACCGTTAAACATCTGACTCAGTTCGCTTGGCCGCCTCCCAGAGTACCTCCAGTTGTTCCGAGGTCAAATCGGCCAGCTTAGTTTCAGAGACTCTCACCTCGCGCTGAGGGGTATGCTTGTCTGACTGTCCTGCCCCCAGCAGTGATTCCATTTTGCGAAATCGCCGCTCAAACTTCTGGTTGGCCTGGCGGAGTATTTGCTCAGGATCGAATTCTGCGTGTCGGCATAAATTCACACAGGTGAACAACAGATCACCCATCTCCTCGGCCCGCTTTGATGGTTCTTTCCAGGCCTGTTGCAACTCATCAATTTCTTCATGGAGTTTTGCAAATACGCCTTTCGCGTCCGGCCAGTCAAATCCGACCTGTGCCGCCCGTGACTGAATCTTCCTGGCCAGACTCAGGGCAGGTAATGAGCGGGCAATACCATCCATCTGGCTACCTCTTACTGGAGGCTGGCCAGTCCCATCCTCACTGACTGCCGTCTTCGATTCACGCTCCTGCTGCTTCAGCATCTCCCAGTGACGTGTCTGTTCCTGTTCACTGTCAAAACGCATGTCGGCAAATACATGAGGGTGACGACGTACCAGTTTGTCTGCAATTGCCTCAATCACATCGTCAAACTCAAAGCGTCCTTGTTCCTTGGCAAGCTGGGCATAAAATACAATCTGGAAAAGCAGGTCGCCCAGTTCATCACAAAGTTCTGCCAGATTGTCCTGTTCGATGGTGTCAGCCACTTCATAAGCTTCTTCCAATGTGTGGGGAACGATGGATTTAAATGTCTGCGCGCGATCCCATGGACAACCATGCTCGGGATCGCGTAAACGTTCCATGATATCCAGAAGTCGTTTTATATCAGCCATGATCAAATTCTTTTGCGATGCACTTATTAATGGAGATCAGTACAATAGCAGACCTGCCAGGCTGACAAAACACACGATGACACCGCAACGATTTAAGAAATTACAAACGATCCTACGCCGTAGACAACTCGATCTAACGGTATTAATGGATAATGTGCATAAACCACATAACCTGTCTGCAATCATGCGCACCTGTGATGCTGTTGGCATACACAGCATACATGCCGTCAGTAAAGAGCGCTTCGTCGACACGGTGAAGGACATTACCCAGGGAACCGGCAAGTGGGTAAACTTCCAGTCGCACGATACTTTGTCTGAAGCTGTTGAGTTACTCAAAAGCAACAACATGCAGGTACTGGCCGCCCACCCTTCGACAACTGCAACTGATTTCCGTGAAATTGATTATACAAAGCCCACCGCGATTATACTGGGGACTGAACTTCATGGTGTCAGCGAGGAGGGACTCGCGTTAGCCGATCAGCATATTGTTATCCCCATGCTGGGCATGATCGATTCATTGAATGTTTCAGTGGCCGCCGCGTTAATTCTGTTTGAGGCACAACAACAGCGTTTGCAAAGTGGGGCCTACCAGCAGCAGCAACTCGCTGAACACGTCTTCAAGCAGATCCTGTTTGAATGGTCACACCCTAAACTGGCTTCTTTCTATACCGCCAAGGGCTTACCCTACCCTGAACTTGATGAGGAGGGTCAGGTGCTCGAATCCGAGCGACATACACAGGCCCGGCTGGGCACACAGAAATAAAGTTACCGTACTTTCGGCTAAATGAGGATAAAATCCAGTTGGCTTAACATTTGCTGTTGCTTTAGCGAGAGCCCTGCTTGTGAAACTTTATAGTGAGAAAACTCACGGCGTTTGGGATAATTTTTTCGCAGCTGATCAAACAGTAGCGCCCGTTGCTGTTCATCCAGTTTCATCCCTGCTCTTAATCGGGCGCTATCAGCCTCGATTGAATAGACCTGGTTGACCAGGTTCCACAGGGAATGATCGGATTCCGGATCAAATTCAAGAATGCTATCCTGATCAGCTTCGAGCACTGCCTGTGGACTCCAACGTTCCGGTTCCCCCAGAAATTGACAGGCCGCCTGGTATATCATGTAGGTACCGCGACATTTTCCATCAAACGAATAACCAGCAATATGGGGTGTCGAGATACGCGTCTGTTTTTCAAGTTCAATATTAATGAATGGCTCGTTCTGCCATACATCAAGTATCAGGGTTAAATCTTTTTGCCCGAGTTGTTCAAGCAAAGCCGATTCATCCTGAGTACCGCCACGTGAGGTATTGATAAACAAGCTGCCTGCTTGCAATGCGGCAAAAAAGGCTCTGTCAAACATTAATTTGGTAGGATACTCCACATCGACAGTTAGCGGCACATGTGCGGTGACTACATCACATTCAAGTACCCTGCCCCATGAAATATATTCAATGTCCTGATTTAATAACTGGCGTGGCGGGTCAAAAACAAAGGTATTGATTCCGATCGCATCCAGTCGCTTTGTTACCCTTGAACCAACGTTACCGTAACCTACCACTGCGACATTCAGTTCCGAGAGGGGAATGTCTTTTTCTTTTGCATACAACAAAATACCAGATAGCGTATATTCGGCTGCCGAGACGGCATTACAACCAGGTGCATTGGCAAACGGGATATTATGTGACTGCAAATAATCAAAATCGATGTGGTCAGTACCGATAGTTGCCGAAGCCACAAATTGTACTTTACTACCCGCAAGCAGCGTCTCATTGACTTTAGTTACGGAACGAACCAGTAAAATATCTGCCTCAGATATATCGCTTGCGCTAACCTGGCGACCATCAAACAAAATGACTTCATCCTCTCCTTCTCCAGATGACAAGGATGAGAAAGCTTCGGTTACAAAGGGAATGTTCTGGTCCGCGAAAATTTTCATTAGCACAATAGCTTTGCAATAAGATGCGCAAATCTATCATGCCTGTGATAATTAAAAAAGATTTAGTAAAACTGTACTCTCACTCAAGAAGAAACTAATTACATTAGTTTTTCAATCCAGCCGTGAAGCGGGTAAACTGAATTATGGCGGCTTAATACGGGCGGTAAGTCCTGGGTAAGATCGACTCCAGTGCTTCTGTAAATAGATTACCTGCTTCCTGGAATATTTCATCCATAACAGAAGGATCAAGATTGGTTGTCTGCCAGGCATAAGGAGAGATGCTATTCTTGGTACTATCCAGTTCCAAACCACTCTCGGCAATCAGGGTCATGCCATTAGCGATATGAATCAGACAGACATCCATGATCGCTTCATCCGCCTGATCCGGATGATGGTGATGTCTAACCGCCTGTTCCAGTGTCCTGGGCATTTGCCAGACCTTCAATAGCTCGCCACCAACCTCGGAATGGTCAAAACCAAATACTTCCTGTTCGAGCTCACAGTCAGGCCTGTCTTCCAGTTTGGCCCTGGCTACGACTTCACCCATTTCACTGGGTAGTCGGTGACTCAAGATGAGCTTTCCAATATCGTGCAATAAGCCGGCAACGAACAGACGTTCGCTGTGTAAGACATGGCAACGCTCTGCCAGCAACTGCGCAACAACACCACAATAAACACTGTGCCGCCAGAATTTCACCATGTTAAGTAAGTCGTTGGGAATTTTTGAAAAGGCTTCAACTGCGGAAGCCGCCAGCACCAGACCGCGCAACTCACGTAAGCCAATAACTGTCACCGCACGAGAGACCGTTTCAATCCTGGAGGGAAAGCCATAAAAGGCACTGTTGACGATCTTTAATAATCTTGCGGTTAGCCCGGTATCCTGGCTAATCACTCTGCCAATATCATTGGCATTGACCCTGACATCCTCGAGCATTTCATTGACCCGAATACAGACCTCAGGTAATGAGACCAGGCGGACTACGCCGGAGACTAAATCATAAGGGGTGGTTTTTACTTTTTTGGTGGTATTGTTCTTGGCGGTCTGCATATTGCTGAATTCTCACTCAACTGGTTTGTCGCGGTGGCCAACCATCTGGCAACCACCCTATATAACGACAAATTGCCGCTATGGCTTTAGCATATCTGGAATTAGTCTAAAGCTGGTTTAATTACAGTGAGTTAGAGAGAGAAGCTATAAAGTACAAAAAACCAGTGTTAACAACCAGGTTATTCCTCAGCCAGGCGTTGTAAGCCAACCAGAGCAGTCTGGGCGACTTCTGGCTGAGCGTCCTGACTCAGTCTCTCCAGGGTCGATTTATCTGCGTTCAGATTACGTGCAACTTCGAGACGGATATCGGCACTTTGATCTTTTGCCAAGATTGCCAGCGCCTCGGCTGGCACGTACTCAAAGCGAGCCACGACGCTACGCACATCGATATTTGGGTCTCTGGCGAGTTTTAAGAATATCGCTTTGCTTGTCGCTAGATTGGTCGCGACCGCGATCCGTACCTGGGGGTGTTTATCACTGGCAAGTTTATCCAGTAACGCCTCGGGAGATTTCCGATTTCTGGCAAGATACTGTCTGACCTGCCAGTTAGGATCTTCTGATAATTTCCACAGCTGCTCTACAGGTGTGGCTGGATGCCCTGCCTGCCGCCGGCGCTGATCGGCATCGGTAGAGAAAACCGGTTGACTAGTTGCAAATAAAATAAGCAGAATGCCAATCTGTTGCTTAAACATTGTAAAATCCTGAAAGTCGATAGTCACAGTACTTTGTCATAGATCTCAGAATCAGTGACTACAAATATAAAGTATTACGCTATTATTGAATGACTTAGATGAAATAACAACAAAGCCAAGCGTGTCAGATACTACTACAAAACCACGAATTCTTGCTGTTGATGATTCACGCGTCATGCGCGTGGCGATTCGTAAAATCCTCGGTAAAGATTACGATGTCATCGAAGCCGAACACGGCGAAGATGCCTGGACCTTACTCATTAATGACAACACAATCCAGGTCATGTTCACGGATTTATCCATGCCCTACCTTGATGGTTATGGGTTGTTGGAGAGAATGCGCACCAGTGAAGACCCGCGCCTGCAGGATATGCCGGTTATTATCATCACCGGCAAGGAAGACGACGACAATGCCAAGCAACAGGCCCTGGATCGTGGCGCCAGTGACTTTATCAGTAAACCCTTCGAATCTATCCAGCTCCAGGCACGCGCCAAGGCCCATGTCAGTTTCAAAGCAACCACCACCAAACTTACGGATACCGCTGAGAAACTTGAACGTCAGGCAGCCATTGATGAAACCACCGGCCTCGCAGGCCAGCGCTACTTTTGTAAGGCTGCTGATGACGCCCTCGCCTACATCAGAAGACATGGTGGCCAATATGTCCTGGTTCGCATGGACCTGGATGACTTTAATCAGATCTTCATCAAGAACGGTAAAAAGGCTGCGGATACTATTCTTAGCGTAATTGGCCAACACCTGTCCAAACAGGTAAGAAAAGAAGATATGTTGGCACGTGTTGGCCTG
>JASFLV010000002.1:0-25854 GCA_050117915.1 Thioalkalispiraceae bacterium
CGTAATCACATCGCCGTCTCGAATCAGAGCCAGGGGTCCACCTTCCTGTGCTTCTGGGACCACATGGCCAATTATGAAACCGTGTGAGCCACCGGAAAAGCGGCCATCGGTAATCAAAGCCACATCCTTACCCAGGCCCGCGCCCATGATGGCGGAGGTCGGGGTCAGCATTTCGGGCATACCCGGTCCGCCCTTGGGACCTTCATAGCGAATCACCACCACATCGCCTTTTTGAATCTCATTGTTTTCCAGGCCTTTCAACATGTCCTCTTCACAGTCGAAGACACGGGCCGGCCCGGAGAAGCGTAGACCCTCTTTGCCCGTAATCTTCGCCACGGAGCCACCGGGAGCCAGGTTGCCTTTGAGGATCTGGATATGGCCGGTCTCCTTGATCGGTTTTTCCAGTGGCATAAAGACTTCCTGGCCTGCTGAAAGCGCCGGCAGCTCGGCCAAATTCTCTGCGACCGTTTTGCCGGTTACCGTCAAACAGTCACCATTGATGAACCCCTCAGCAAGTAAGTACTTCATCACCGCCGGGATCCCGCCAACATTATGTAGATCTTCCATCACGAAGCGGCCACTGGGTTTGAGATCGGCCAGGAACGGAACCCGACTGGAAACCGCCTGGAAATCATCAATGGTCAAATCAACATCGACGGCACGGGCCATCGCAATCAGGTGCAGGACCGCATTGGTGGAACCACCCAACGCCATAATCATGACCATGGCATTTTCAAACGCCTCGCGGGTCATGATGTCCCGTGGCTTGATATCATTTTCAAGGAGATATTTGATGGCTTCCCCGGCACGTAGGCACTCTTCCATCTTGCCTGGATCAATAGCAGGGGTGGATGAGCTATAGGGCAGGCTCATACCCATTGCCTCGATAGCGGAGGCCATGGTATTGGCGGTATACATACCGCCGCAGGCGCCGGCACCCGGGCAAGCATTCTCGACAATTTCCTGGCGTTCATCGTCATTGATATGCCCTGCCAAGTACTCACCATAACTCTGAAAGGCCGAGACGATATCCAGGACCTTATCACCCATGTGGCCGGGCTTGATGGTACCACCATAAATCATCAACGAAGGCCGATTGATCCGACCCATGGCAATCATCACCCCTGGCATATTTTTGTCACAGCCAGGAATAGAGATATTGGCGTCATACCACTGGGCGTTCATTACGGTCTCAACGGAATCCGCGATAATATCCCTGGACTGGAGCGAATAACTCATTCCATCGGTCCCCATGGAGATACCGTCCGAGACACCAATGGTGTTGAAACGCATCCCCACCAGGCCGGCCTTGATTACGCCCTCTTTCACTTTGGCCGCCAGGTCATTGAGGTGCATATTGCAGGTATTGCCTTCCCACCAGACACTCGAGATGCCGACCTCGGGCAGAGTCATTTGCTGATTGGTCAACCCGGTCCCATATAACATGGCCTGGGAAGCACCCTGGGATTTCGGCTCAGTAATCCTGGAACTGTATTTGTTGAGTTTTTTCTCTGCCATTTAAATCAATCTCCTGCCTGCAAAAATGAGATTAGCCCCCTGCCTGACGCTTAGAGGAAAAGACGCAGAGTATACAGTTTTGCGGCGTAAAAGTGAGGGTTCTCGGGCAGTAAACAGGTCATATTTCCACCATGTTTTTATTAAATCTGGCCCAGTTCGGTCGATAACTAGTGTGGATCGGACAAATGCTGAGTAATTGGCACATTGTGTGCTATTACAAAGGCTTAGCTAGCGCACTTCAAGTATCCGTTGTATAGTTTGAGTCAAGAGAGACGGAATGAGGGATGCGTTCAGTCCAGATTTTCCTCGGCTGCACTCGGGGTTAAGGAGACCGTCCCATGTTAGATGGTGTTGTGAAAAAAATAATTAAAAGGATTTTAATAGCAGGCTTGATGACTACCATCGCCCTGCCTGCGATTGCCAATGTCGATCGGCGAACCATGCTGCAACGGCAAATGTTTCAGGATGCCGAACATGCGTTGAAAAGAGGCCGCCTGCAAACCTACCGTCAATTAGAGGCAAAGCTTCGCGATTACCCTTTACATGCCTATTTAAAGTATTACGAACTGAAACGTGATCTAGGTGCTTCCAATTATAAAAATATTCATCGCTTTTTACAGGAACAGCCCGGTACCCCGCTGGCAACCCGTTTACATTACCGCTGGTTAAAGTCACTGGCACGCAAGCGGCAATGGAAAACCCTGATCGATAATTTTTATTACACCAATGACAAAGCGTTACAGTGTGATTTCTCGCGAGCGTTACTCATTCAGAAGAAAGACAAACAGGCCTTTGCGGTTATTGAAGGCCTCTGGCTGACGGGTCGTTCCCTACCGAAGAACTGTGATATTCCCATCGAAAAGTGGTACCAGTCAGGCGGCTTGTCCCAGGAACTGGTCTGGGAACGTATTCGACTGGCCATGCAATCCCGCCGCACCCGGCTGGCACTGTTCTTGAGTAAATACCTGGATAAGGAAGATCGTTTCTGGGTACGCATGTGGGCCAAGGTAAGACGCGATCCGAACTTCGTCATGAGTGTTTACGATCGATTCAATGACAAAGACTCGCAACCTCTACGTTGGGTCATCACTGATGGCTTAAGCCGCATGGCTGTGAAAGATGCGCCCTCTGCTGCCCAGCTTTGGTACGAATGGAAGGCACAGTTTAAATTCAGTAAAACTGAACAGATTCGTATTGAAAGACGTCTATCCTTAGCACTGGTCAAAGATGATCCGATCACTGGTAAAACCTGGTTAACCAAACTTGAGCTGGATACCAGCGACGAGGATGTCCAGGAGTTTTATATCCTCAATGCAATTCAGGATCAGGATTGGGAAATCGCCCTGGACTGGATGGACCGTTTGAGTAAGGAAGAACAACACAGTGAACGCTGGCGTTACTGGCGCGCGCGTGCCCTGGAAGCGACCGGCAGACTCGAGGAAGCACGATCAGTTTTCTTACTCAATGCAGATTCACGAGGCTATTATGGTTTCCTGTCTGCCGATCGTGCCGGTATGGGTTATCATTTTGACCATCGTCCAATTAGCTATTCTGTCAAAGACTTGTCCGATATTGAACAGTTACCAGCCATTGAACGTGCACGAGAACTCTACGCATTAAACCGTATTGTTGATGCACGACGTGAATGGAATCATGCGTTACAACAACTGGACAAGCCACAAAAACTGATCGCCGCGCAACTCGCTCACGAATGGAACTGGCATGACCGGGCCATCATTACTTTTGCTCAGGCTAAATACTGGGATGACCTGGAAAAACGTTTCCCGCTGGCCCATCAGGATCTGGTCGTCGGATACGCCAAACAACAACGGATTAATCCGGCCTGGGCCTTTGCCATTATTCGCCAGGAGAGTGCCTTTACGCATGATGCACGCTCCCATGCAGGAGCCATGGGACTCATGCAACTACTGCCACGCACTGCACGGCAAGTAGCACGATCCTTAAGAATTCGCTTTAGCCGCAACGATTTACTCAATGCCAATACCAATGTCAAACTCGGTATCAACTATTTAAAGACGGTTAAAGATAAATTCAAAGGTAACGACGTGCTCGCCACTGCCGCCTATAACGCTGGTCACAATCGTGTCCGCCAGTGGTTACCCGAAGAAGGTATTATCCCTGCTGATATCTGGATCGAAAGCGTTCCCTTTAATGAAACACGCAATTACCTGAAGCGCGTCATGACCTATACCGTGATATACGAGCAACGTCTGGGTAAACGCCCCGTGCCCCTGCTGGAACGGATGCTACCTATCTCGCCAAATGTTACGGTGCTTTCATCTGGCGAAAAAAAATCACAAAAAAGCTAATAACTGATTACGCTCCAGTGGAACGTTAAATGTATTCGGCAAATATAAAAATAAAGCTTTAGAACAATTCCAGGTTTACCACTACAAGATGACGGCCATCACAAAACCGCTAATCATCCGCAGAAATCACAGAAAATCGTGATCAGGCTCAAGGTTTCGAGTCTCATTTCCAGCCTATAAACATCAAGCGCAATAGCCGCGCACCGATACAGAATGTATCTAGTTCGACGTTGTTAGTGACAGGTATCGATATGGCAGATCTACTCATTCTTACAGTTATCTTTGGCGGTCTTTTCAGTTTTGGCTACTACCTGGGAAATCAGTTTGGACGCACCGCTCACATTCGAGAAGACATGCAACGTGCCCGTGATGCCAATATCATTGCGCGTATACAAGACCGATAGACAGCACGCGCAACTCATTTTTCAAATTCCCTGAGTCAGGCATTCCTCAGCAATTCTCAAGAAAACAGGTTGTGAGTCGATATTGTCTATAGATTCATAACCTTAGGTATATTCCAGCTTCTGGAAGATCGCGTGTATGGATAAAATTACGCTTGATCAGCTCTCTGCGCTTCTTGTCGAGCCTTCCTCGATGCAGCGCCGCGTCATTACTAATCATTTAAATGGATTTGGTGTCATGCAAATTGAAAGTGCTAGCAATGGTACCGATGCACTGAATTTGATGAACGCTAAGCAACATGATGTGGTGATTAGCGCCATGCACCTTGAAGATATGACCGGGACTGAACTGGTACAAAACATGCGCATGGATAACGAAAAATCCGATATTCCATTTATGCTGATTTCAAGTGAGACAGATTTTCGTTACCTGGAACCGATTCGTCAGGCAGGGGTGATCGCGATTCTTCCCAAGCCTTATGAAATTGATCAACTGAAGCGCGCGCTGTTTTCCACGGTCCATTATTTACAGCCTGGCAGTCTTGATAGTGATGAGCTGAAACCCGAAACGCTAGAGGTCCTGGTAGTGGATGATAGCTTCACTGCCCGAAAACACATCAAGCGTGTGCTGAGCAACATGGGTATAGTAAATTTAATGGAAGCAGAAAATGGACTGGAAGCGGTTGAGATCATAAAAAACAGGACCTTTGATTTAATCGTAACGGATTACAACATGCCTGAAATGGACGGCAAGCAACTGGTTGAACATATTCGCAAGCAGAGTAATCAGAAAACGATCCCTGTACTCATGGTATCCAGTGAATCCGACGACAATCGCCTTGCTGCGGTACAACAGGCTGGCGTTTCTGCAATTTGTGATAAACCGTTTGAACCGGGTACGGTAAAAGATCTATTAGTACAGATGCTGGCCTAGACAAGCACAGCATACTACTCGTCTTCACTCTTGCCAGATACATCCATAATATGAGATACGTCACGTTCTTTTTCTACGTTCAGAAATTTAAGTGCGGACTCAATAGGGATAAGATAATTTACATTGAGGCTGGCACCCGTACGGGTAAAGACACCGGCCACGCTGATAGCAATCAATTCACCTTTTTCATCAAACACCGGCCCACCCGAATTACCTGGATTAACAGCTGCATCTGTCTGATAATAACTCAGTCCATTATGTTGCCGATGAGCGGAATAGATTCCCTTGGTAATGGTATTACTCAGTGATTCATCCAGTGGTGTGCCGATCACATAAATTGTATCGCCTTCAGTCGGTCTGTTTTTACTTATCACCGCTCCCTCAGTATTGGACAACTTTTTCACCTTAATCAAGGCAACATCGCGTAATGTTTCCCGCCTTACGACCTTTCCCGGTATCTCGAGATTACCTGACAACACAACCACATTCTCTGCATCACCAACTACATGAGCATTCGTCAGGATATAACCTGATTGATCGAGGATAACGCCGCTACCATGCCCTTCTTCAACACGGATGGTTACCGCTGACTTTTTCAAATTCTTAACACGCTGTTTAAAGCTCGTTTTGGCATCGCCATACTGGATTCCGAGTTTCATCTGTGAGTAAATCACAGCCTGTTGATGCTTTTTATCATCTGCAGTTGGGGTCAAATGCTCGACAAAATTCTTTTTAGCTAACAGGTTTTTAGCTGCCATATGAATTGCACCGGTAATCGCTTCAGTAACGCCGTCTTTTCTGAATTGATCAAAAGCATTTACCGCACCTTGTGAAGAACCACTAAAAAGTTTCTGCTTGGTTATCCTGTCTGACAACTCCCACTTGATCTTCATATACACCGATGCCTTTTCATAACCCTTGATTCCTGAGTAACGCTTGATCGTCTCACAATAATCCAGACGCAACCTTGTTACTGTTGCCTTTAACACAAGGCGACTGGCGGAATTGGAAACACTAAAGATATTACCGGTAATCATTCGATAATTTTGCTTTTTAAAGGCCACAATCACATCACTCATCAGCCCACTCTCTGAAATATTTTTATAACCGGCTGTCCAGACTATACGTTCAGGGCTACCACACAGGCTACCCACTGTCTTGGTATAAGTTCCAATCTCCAGATCATGGCGTTCTGAGCGTCGCAATTTCACATGTAATTCTTCAAAAAGAATCAAACGAGACTTTTCTGTACCACGGTAGGGAATTGGAATTTTTTGCTTTACAGAAGAGAAGATTCTTGAACTACGCAGGTTGACCTGATCATAGTCTGGCGTGTTCTCACTCTCGCCTTTTGTACTGGGTGGTTTATCCCCAAAATGCGTATTGCCCTGCTCGTCGACCCAACGATAGATCTCGGCATGCGCGGCCGCGACAGAGATTAAGGCACTGACAATAAGCGAGATAAATACTTTCATTTGTTTACTATATCGGAAGTTATCAGCAAATGCCGTGCATCAAACAACAACATGTGAACCAGATTAGCTTAATACGCCAATCTTGACCGCTACATCCTCCTGCCTGGCTGGTACCAGTAAATTCGTTGTGGTCGTTATATCATAGGCATAGAAGTCCTTCATAAAGCGATACAGGTGTTTGCGGTGGTATTCGAGGTGGTCCTCGATATCATCAATCACCCGTCGGGCAACGGCACAGGCCTGGGGTTCGGGAAGGTTAATCGTAAAGCGACGACCATCACACTTGAATCCGGCCTGCAGCATACCGAGCTTGATGACATTCCACAGCTCAGAGCAAACCTCAGGCGGATGATTCTCATAATCGAGATTGATCACAATTGCATATGCCAACTGCCTCTCCTCTCTCGCGTATAACCCTGCTATTTTTATTATCAGGCACGTTGCTGGGCTGCACGCTGATTATTGATGTATTTATGGGGTCCGTGACTATATAACCTTTTCAGACCAAGTGACAACTCGGCCAGATACACTGGGAGTGATCTCTTTTATTATCAACAAGTTAAAGGTTTTTCTTGATATTTGATCTAATAAAAGCTATATAACTATCTAAATCTTCTAGAGATCAAGGGGAGAACCGTATGAACGAGACGTTACCAATGTATGACGTTGAGGAAATCAGCCTCGAAGAGGCGGTCTTGTTGCTGGCAACGGAGGAAGAGAAACAAAGAACGGATTACAGCAAGACATCAGCCAGAGTGGTTGAGTACCTGGCTGCCTGAATTTTTAAGCGACTTTACGCACAACTGAGTTAATTACCTTATGGGGACAACCACCAGGACAAAATGACGATTTACCTCCCCCTGCCTGCACATGGATGGCGGGCAATCCTATAGCCTATCCTATCCACACCAATTGAAGACAAAAGTGCCTCAAGCAGGTCTAATCTCCTGAGATTAGCGTTCGACGGTCAATGCAGCAATCACCTGGTCTTCATAGAGAATACGGTCAGCCAGGATTTCACCCAGTTTGGACAAATCGGCATCCAGATGACTCAGGTTGTCGCAGTGGTCTTCACAGTCATATTTTTCATTGAAATCGAGGATTTGCTGAGTGGTATCGGCAATATTGGGGTACACCTGTTCAGAAATCTTTAAGACGTTTTTACGACGTTCTGTCCCTTCATCGATAAACCGGTAAAGCTGGAAATGGGCGCTCGCTGTATAATCGACCAGCGCTTCACAGAACTCCTGAAGGGCAAGCTGAATATGCTGATCCGGCTTGAAAGGTCTTAAGGCAGCTAGCTGGCTATACAGGGAGAGCGTGACATTACGTGACGCAAGCAAATTATCGTGTTTGGTTTGTGCGGCATAACGACGCTCCGCGGATGCTTCTTGGCCTTGCATCCCGTACCTCCTGGCAGTCTCTCTACAATATAAATTGTTTGGAATTGTTGTATAACAAACGTGTTGTTACAGCCATACTATCCTGATTATTAAGGTATGTTGTCAAGCATATTAAGCATTTGTCATACTTTTTTTCCGGGATTGTGTCCCCATATTATTCACAGGCCAGCTCTCCCCAAGGAGAGAGGGCGAAAAAGCCCTGGCTTGCTAGAATTAGCGTCACTCAACGACCAGAAAACGAGCAGTCACACGATCATGATGAAAGTTCCCGAACTCCTGCTACCGGCAGGAACCCTGAAGAACATGCACTACGCCTTTGCCTACGGCGCAGATGCGGTCTATGCCGGACAGCCACGTTACTCCCTGCGGGTGCGAAATAATGACTTCAAACTGGAAAATCTGGCCAAGGGGATCAGTGAAGCCCACCGCCTGGGCAAAAAATTCTTTGTGGCCAGCAATATCATGCCCCATAACGCGAAAGTGAAGACTTACCTCGCGGATATGGAACCAGTGATTGCACTCCAGCCAGATGCCCTGATTATGGCGGATCCGGGGCTGATCATGATGGTCCGGGAAAAGTGGCCGGAGGTACCCATCCACCTCTCCGTGCAAGCCAATACCGTGAATTATGCGGGGGTAAAATTCTGGCAGTCATTAGGCCTGGAACGGGTCATCCTATCCCGGGAGCTGTCGCTTAATGAAATCGAGGAAATCCGGCAACAATGCCCTGAGATGGAACTCGAGGTCTTTGTCCACGGCGCGTTGTGCATTGCCTATTCTGGACGGTGCCTGCTATCCGGTTACTTTAATCATCGTGACCCGAACCAGGGAACCTGCACCAACGCCTGTCGCTGGGAATACAAGATGCATGATGCAACCGAAAATGAATCCGGCGATATCCAGAAGATTGATTTTGATGCCATGGCCGCCATGAAAGACCATGAGCTGTTTCCTGAAAAACAGGCCCGGCACCCACTGGCCGATAACGTGTATCTCATTGAAGAAGGTAACCGGCCAGGTGAATACATGCCAATCAGCGAAGATGAGCATGGCACCTACATTATGAATTCCAAGGACCTGCGTGCTATTCAGCATGTGGAACGTCTGACCAGGATGGGTATTGATTCACTCAAGATCGAAGGACGTACCAAGTCCTACTATTATGTTGCGCGTACTGCCCAACTCTATCGCCAGGCTATCACTGACGCCCTGGCGGGACGTGAATTTAATCCTGATCTGTATGGCAAACTGGAAAATCTGGCGAACCGGGGATACACCGAGGGCTTTTACCAGCGGCACCCCGACCAGGACTACCAGAACTACCTGGAAAACAATTCCACCCATACCCAGCAACAGTTTGTTGGTGAGATCACGGGCTTTGACCGCGTGAAAGGCCTGGCGGAGATTGACGTAAAGAACAGATTTGAGATCGGTGACCAACTTGAGGTGATAGCCCCATCCGGCAACCAACATATCAGGGTGGAACATATGGAATCGCTCAAGGGTGAACCCATGGAGGTGGCTCCCGGCAGTGGCCATCACGTACGCATTCCTTTACCTGTAGCCAATTACGATAAGGCGCTGCTGGCGAGGTATTTAGACAAATCTATCCCGACCTGAGCCGGGTGTTAAAGCCTGATCGGGCTGTGCCGATACACATGAACAGATAACGAATAACCAACAACGACGGACCGTGTACAACAACAAAAGTCTATTCCTCTGTATTGATCAAGGTGGCCATGCCAGCCGTGCCATGGTTTATGACCTTGAAGGTAATGTTGTTGCCAAAAGTGCTTCGCCGCTAACCACACGGCATCCCAAACCCTACTTTGTTGAGCACGACGCTGAACAACTGATCGCTTCGCTTCGTGAGTGCCTGTCTGTTGTATTCAAAGAACTTGGCGAGCGGGCCAGGCATATCGAAGCCGCGGGGCTGGCCACACAACGTTCTAATATTGTTTGCTGGGACAAGCACAGTGGTAAAGCACTCAGCCCAGTGATCAGCTGGCAGGATACCCGTGGACATGAGTGGATGACCTCGCTGGATCTCGAACGTGAAGATATCCATAAAACCACCGGACTGTTTCCTTCTGCCCACTATGGTGCGAGTAAACTGCGCTGGTGCCTGGACAACATTGATGAAGTAAAGACTGCCCTTGCGGAGCAACGCCTTTGTTGCGGACCGATGAGCAGTTATATTGTCAACCAGCTTATCGGGACTCATCCCTTTGTCGCTGACCCGGTCAGTGCCTCGCGCACCCTGCTCTGGCACCTGCATCGAAAAGACTGGGATCAATATCTACTCGACAGCTTTGGGATCCCGCGGGAAATACTGCCCGAGTGTGTTGCCAGCGAGTATCGATATGGTGACCTGACCATCAATGGCCATACGGTTCCACTAACGATTGTTACCGGTGACCAATCTGCAGCCATGTACGCCTACGGCAAGCTTCAGTTCGACACAGCCTACGTCAATATTGGTACCGGTGCGTTTATCTCACGCCCTGCCGGTTATGCACTCATGTATGCCCGTCGTTTACTGACCAGTGTGATTTACTCCAATGAAGAAGAAAACCAATATGTCATCGAAGGCACCGTCAATGGTGCCGGCAGTGCGATCGAGTGGTTGCAGTCACAGTTTCCTGTCGACAATCTTTGGGAACAGCTACCTGGCTGGTTAAATGACACCCCCAACCCACCGCTGTTTTTGAATGGTATCTCCGGGCTGGCTGCCCCCTACTGGTTGCCGGAGTTCGAGTCCGAGCTGGACCGTAATGCAGAGCCCGCGGCTAACTATGTCGCAGTGGTGGAGAGCATTGTCTTTTTAATCCATGCCAACGTACAGGAAATGATGAAGTTCGCCTCGCCCCCGGAACAACTACAAATCAGTGGCGGACTGGCCAAGCTGAATGGCCTTTGTCAGCGTCTTGCTGACCTGACCCGTCTGCCCGTCTATCGCCCCCTTGAATGTGAAGCGACTGCCCGTGGTACAGCCTACCTGATCGCCGGACAACCCGCTCAGTGGCCTGAACACGAGCACGGCATATGGTTCGAACCGGCTGACAATCCGATTCTGGATAAACGCTTCCTGCTCTGGGAACACGCCATGTTACAGCGCATGCGCCATGAAGACGACGCAGCCTGAAGCTACCCCTGCAAGAATGGGATTTTGAGTTCCCAGCCCCGAACAACTGGTCCCTCTGGGCACCAGTCAACTCAAAAAAACAATACCTGGATCACACAATGCTTATATCAGAAGTCTGGAATATGCCGATAGTTTCTATATGGAAAAATTGGCTTATAAAGGGTGCGATGACTTAAGTGCCGAGCAGCGCGAGTCTATCGAGCGTAGTGCTGCCTATGATATGGCCAAGCGTAGTACACCGGCGGCTGCAGCTTATCTCATTGCGGTTGCAGTCCTTCTATTCTGGTCGCCGTTTTATCTCGATCACCCCTATATCATGCTCCCAGCACTCATGGTCTTTGCCAGCGCGCTGGTCTTGCGGGTTATGTTATTAATTCGTTTTGAAGCCATTTATGATAAGAACCCGCGTCTCTGGAAGAGTATCAAGATCTCTGCGATCGCGCTGACCTCCATTGTCTGGGGACTATTCAGCAGTCTCGCCTTGTTTTTTTATGAAACATCCTGGACACCGCTGCTGGCTGCTGCCTCCACTTCCGCTATCTGCGCTGGTGGCCTCATGAGCCTCAGTATGAATACCTTCCTGTCGCGCCTGCACGTCTCTGCCATTTTATTGCCGAATGTCATCGCGAGCCTGCTGGTCGAGGGATATGGTATGGCGGTTTTTTTCACGACCTATTTGCTGTATTGCCTGATGCAAAGCAAGTACATCCACCGGTCCTATTGGGAATCCAGGATCAATGCCATCCGTCTCAATAACGAAACCCAGCAACGTCTCCATGAACTCACTTACCATGATTCATTAACCCACCTGCCAAACCGCGAGTTGTTTTACGATCGGGTACAGCAAGCAATCAATGATGCCAAACGTCGTCAGACCTTAAGTTGTGTCATGATAGTAGGCCTGGATCGCTTTAATAAAATCAACGACACCTTCGGTCATCAAACAGGTGACAAGTTGCTCATTGATGTCGCCAGCAGAATCAAAGCTACCTTGCGTGAAAACGATACCATCGCACGCTATAGTGGCGATACCTTTGCAGTTGCTCTGACCAATATGAAAGATGCACGTGATGCAGGGCGGGTTGCCAGTAAGATCCAGGATGATTTCAGCCAGCCCTTTGAACTCGATGGGCTTGAGGTCTTTGTCACAGCGAGTATCGGTATAAGTCTTTACCCAACAGACGCTGGATCAGTTGAACAATTGATCCAGAATGCTGAATCAACAATGTATCGCAGCAAAGAGGAAGGGGGTAATAAGTATCAGTATTACGAACCTAACATCAACAATGAATCCATAGAGCGATTAAAACTGGAGACTCGTCTACGGCGAGCCCTGGAAAGAAATGAGTTCGTACTGTACTACCAGCCTAAGGTCAGTTTAATCACCGGAAAGCTTTCCGGTTTCGAAGCGTTGCTACGCTGGTCACCGTCTGAAGAAGAAATGATCTCACCTGCCCGATTTATCCCGATACTCGAAGATACCGGTCTAATCGTACCAGTTGGTGAATGGGTACTACGCACCGCTTGCCAACAAGCCAAGCAATGGCAGGTTTATCTGCCGGACAACGCCAAAATGGCAGTTAATCTTTCTGCGCGACAGTTTCAAGATGCTAATCTCTCGCAACTGGTGGCTGACGTACTGGATGAGACCGGTCTGGATGCAGAGTATCTGGAACTGGAGATCACAGAAAGTATGCTCATGGAAGATACGGATCACACCATTAAGATTCTGCAACAACTCCATGATATGGGCATACACCTGTCGATTGATGACTTCGGTACTGGTTATTCATCTCTTGCCTACTTAAAACGTATGCCGATTGGTACGCTCAAGATTGATCGTTCATTCGTAAAAGATATTACCACCGATAGCAATGATGCAACTGTCGTACAAACCATCATCGCCATGGCACATACTCTGAAGCTGCGCGTGATTGCAGAAGGAAGCGAAACCGCTGACCAGATCCAGTTCCTGCGTGAGCAGCAATGTGATGAAACCCAGGGTTTTTACTTCAGCCGGCCACTCCCTGCGAATCAATTACGCCCAATGCTGGAAGATGGTCAGGAGTTGTTATCGTATAACTTCAGTGACAAATCTATGCAGGAAAATAACTGCGTACCAATCACCAAGAAACAAACATGATACTGCCCCAGCGTCCAGCTTAGTACGTCAACAATACAGCAATAATCCCGGTCATAAAGATCCCATCAAACGTCCCAGCACCCCCGATAGAGGCGATCGGGGTGTTTAACTGGCGAATGTCCTTGATGCGTAGTAGGTCAGCCCCGATGACAACGCCGATACTGCCACAGATATAAGCCAGCGCCGGCGCATTCTCTTCCGATAGAACCATTGCGGTGAACGCTGCACTCACCGGCGCCACGAACAACGGCATGCCGATTCCCATATTGGCTATGGGACGGCTAAACAGGTAACTAATGGTGCTGACAACCGCAATCGCAATAATCACAACGAGCAAATTGAAATCGATGGTGACCGTCAGATAACTTGAAAACACGATCGGGATTAAGGCGCCACCCACATTGACCGCGATGATCGTATGTCCTTCGCTAAACTTATACGGCAACAAAGACTTGTGCAATGGATTATCCGGTTCATAGTGAAAACTGGAGGCAATTTTGAACAGTGGTAAATTCAGCGCGCTGCCTAACAAGGTAATAATCAATAACAAAGTTGCGCTGGCCGGTGATAAACCTAGCCTGGCCAAAACCAGTTGGAAAATTTCAATCTGGATAAAAATTATGACAACAACGAGTATTACACCCAGCACGATAAGTGTCGGAGGAATCTGCTTGGGTAACATCGACTTCACTACTCCCGCTTGTTTCTAGGAACCACCGCAACCACCGCCACAGCCGCTTCCACAACCTGATGCACTACTATCGCCTGATGAATCGAAAATCCCCCCTGTATTGGTTTCACGAAAGCCGCAACCACCACAACCGCCGCCGGTTGTACCGCAACCCCCATAAGGATAGCCCTTACGATCCCTGTACCAACGATAAGCGAGCAAACCAATTATGCCAAGCAATGAATAAAGCACCAGGGTAAATACCAACGGCGGGTTACCATCCTGGCCATAATCAAAGGTCAAACTGGTAATCGTATAAGCCAGGGCAACAATTGTTATCGTCACCAAACTATCAAATATCCTGCGCTTAACCTGTATCATATTCGCCATATTGACCCGGCGAAAGGCGGCAGCATCCTGAAAACGCTCTGCAGAACCAGGCCAGATATCTTTAGGTGGACTCTCACCAAAAATCTGCTTATAGGTAAACAGCGTTTTACTATACCAGTTCTTGTATTTATTGTTTTCTTTCGTACCGCCCTGGGTCGGTCCATGGTGCACCACCTCACCAAGGTAATTGGGACAAAAATTATTAAAGTACTCATCGGAATATAACAGGTGTAAGTGCCAGGCCTGATCAACCTGATCCGAAGGGGTGACCGAATGACCGGCAAAGCGGCTCAGAAACATGAAGCGCAGGTATTCTTCCAGTACCCGTTGGGTATATATCTCATCCCAGCCATTTTCACGCTGTAATCTTTTCGAAAAATTCAAAACCGAGCCGGGTTGATCAAATTGATAAGTTCGTAATTTATTCCAAACAGCTTGTACTTCAGACTTCATATTTTTCTCACATCTTAAACAGGCTTTTTAATCAAGTTTTATATCACATGTATCGATAACATTTTCTTTCGCGGGTAAATATGAGGCTATCTTCTCGATTGTTTTACTTGCCGTTGCCCGGTAACCGGTCAGCTTACCACCCAGCAAAGCCAGATAGCCGGGTAGCCCTGGATCGCTAAAGTAAACGGTGTCGCGTGGCCGATTAAACATACTTTTATCACCTTTCGGTAAGACTCTGACTCCGGCAAATGAATGAAGTATCTCGGTGTCATAACCAGGAAAGTAATAATGAACAATGTTCTTTAAATACTCAATCTCGTGCTCAGTGGGCAGGATTGTCTCTGGATCACCTTCAAAAGGGGTCTCTGTGGTACCCACCAAGGTGTGCTCATACCAGGGCATAATAAATACTGCACGTCGATCATTGGGGGATTCAACGTAGTAGACACCTCTTGGGGCAGGCTGTCTGATCACAATATGTGCACCTTGTACCAACTCAATGGGAGTTTCTTTCACCTGGGGGGTGATCTGTTCCTGTACTCGATTAACCCATGGCCCCGCTGCGTTGATCAACACGTTACAGGTTAACTCGCCCGGTTGATTATCTTTTTCATAGTTAACTATATATTGTTTGTCTTTATAAACCGCTGAGTGAAACATGGCCGGGCAACACAACTCGGCACCTAGTTCGATAGCTGAATCCATCACGGCACGGGTCAGTTTGATGTCATCCGTTTGCGCATCGGTATACTGGAAAACAGATTTAAGGTTCTTTTCCTCAAGACCGTCCAGGCTCGACCAGTCCTTTTCCGGCAGGCGGCGAAAACATGCAATTGCCTTCAGGTGACCGAGCAAGGCATACAGACTCAATCCAATAAACACCTGCCAGGATTTCCTGCTGGTTTGTTTATACAATGGAATATAAAAAGGTACACGCCTGACTAATCCTGGTGCATTCTTAATTAATAACTCCCGCTCGTGGATAGATTCAGAGACCAGGTGAAACTGGCCGGATTCGAGATAACGCAAACCACCATGAATAAGCTTCGATGAACGACTCGAGGTAGCACTGGCAAGTCCGGCTTTTTCTAACAGTATTACAGAGTAGCCTGCAGCGGCCGCTGCCTGGGCCACCCCGCAACCCTGGATACCTCCGCCGATCACACAGATATCATAGTGCCTGGTCACTGCGCTAATACACCTCTGTTTAAAGCATCTTGCATTTCTTTAATTTGAAAGGTTTCGATCATATCGACACCTCGATGATGCAACTGTATCGCCTGATCAGGGTCCGCACACTCATAGACCACCAGGGTGCAATCCGGGCACGAAAGCTCACCACTGGCCGGTAACTTGGCAATATTCGTAAACATGTATTCCGGCTGTAGTTGACGAATTATGGCCGAGTCTCTATCACGCCAATCGTCAAACACCGCAGCTACTGTATAGTCGGTATTTTGTTGTGTTACCAGCAAGGCCTGAATATCATAAGAGATGATCACCGCCTGTTCTTTAATCGGCTCCAGGCAGGTTAATACCTCCTCCAGGAAAAGATCCGTACCATGGAAATCCAGGCCCTGTCGTTTTAGCTCTACAAACGAAATAACATCAGGCACCTTGATCAGGTAAGCCACGACTTCTGCCAGGGTTGTGATCCTGTTATTAGTAAAACGATCACCGAACTTTCCAGGTTCACTCACGCTGAGTTCTTTCAGCTGTGCCATTGTATATTCGTGTATTGCTCCTGAGTGACCACACATTCGTCGTAAATCTCGATCATGAAATAAGACCGGAATCTGATCCGATGACATTAGGACATCGAATTCAATAAACCGAGCCCCTAGCTCCACTGCCGCCTGGATCGCTAGCATGGTATTCTCGGGATAACGATAGGCGTAGCCACGATGTGCTACCAGATCTGGTGATGATGAAACCATAGTTGAAATTCGATATCATTAAAATTATTTATTACAGTCTAGTTATTCCAGGCTAAAAGAAAAGTAAAATTCTCCAGCAATCACACTCAGGATTTCATAATTAACTATGTCTGACACACCGCTTGCAGAAGCACTCGCCAAGAACTGGCTCAACGCCATCATTGATACAACTGAGCAGCGAAACCATACTGCACACAAAGAGAATGACGGAGCCTGGCGCTTGACGCAACAACGAATCCTGGGTGAAGATAAAACCAAACAATATTTTAGTAAGCTATAATTAGCTAATAAGCATATTTTTTCTTCACAACCGATTAATATTTCGTCTAGATCCGAGTAGTTCCAATGACACAACCCATTCCAGTCGTAATGTGTTTTTCCGGGCTTGACCCAACCGGTGGTGCCGGGATACAGGCAGATATAGAGGCGATTAACAGTATGGGAGCCCACCCCGCACCGATCGTCACGGCCAACACGGTACAAAACACCCAGGATGTAATTCGATTCGAAACCAGTGATCCCATTTTGTTAGTGGAACAGTCCCGCGCGGTACTCGATGATATGGATGTCCAGGCCTTCAAACTGGGAATGCTTGGAAATGACAACATCATTGAAGCGGTACACACGATATTAAACGAATATCAGCACTTACCGGTGGTCTATGATCCTGTGTTAGCCGCTGGCGGTGGTAGGAAGTTACTTGACGAAACTAGCATCGATATTATTCGGAGCCTGATTCTACCTCTGACCACTGTGTTGACACCCAATAGTATCGAAGCACGCAAATTATCACCTGCTGCAGATACCTTAAGTGCATGTGCAAGTGCGCTGCAGGACGATGGTTGTGAATATGTCCTGATCACCGGTGCCCACGAACAGGACAAAGACGTTATCAATACACTCTATAACAATCATCGCGTCATGGAGACCTTCCACTGGGATCGACTACCCCAGGAATACCATGGATCCGGTTGTACCCTGTCAGCCAGTATTGCAGGTTTACTGGCCCATGGCCTCGAACCTTTTACTGCAATCAATGAAGCACAAAGTTATACCTGGCAAGCACTCGAATCAGCCTACGCTCTGGGTGATGGACAATGGATTCCGAATCGCTTTTTCTGGGCTCGTGATGATGAACAAGACTGAACTATTAAAGGGGCTCTACGTCATCACGGATCGTCCACTTTGCCTGGAGCGTTCCATGCCGGTCGACAAGATGGCGGCACTGGCGATTGCCGGCGGTGCGCGCATCATTCAATACCGCAACAAGCAGTCCCCACAGGCAGTCCGCCTTTATGAAGCGAACTTGTTGGCAGAATTGTGTAGCAAAATGGATGCAATATTATTGATCAACGATGACCTAGAGATCGCCATGCAGGTAGATGCCCACGGCGTTCATCTTGGCCAGGATGACATGAGCTTAATTGAGGCGCGTCAACGACTTGGTGAAAATAAAATTATTGGCATTACCTGTCATGACAGCCTGCAGTTGGCGCGAGAAGCAGAACAGGGAGGTGCTGATTATGTCGCGTTTGGCAGCTTTTACCCCTCCACCTCCAAACCTTCTGCACCCCGTGCTTCAGTGAATACGCTGCAACAGGCCCGGGAGGAACTCTCTATTCCATTATGCGCGATTGGTGGTATCACGCTTGAAAACGCCCCGCAACTTATCCAGCATGGTGCTCAAATGTTAGCCGTGGTCAATGGGGTATTCGGTGCCTGGAATATTTCCAGGACAGCAACCAGTTATATGAAACTGTTTGACTAAGCATCACCAAACATTTGAGCAATCAACAGCATATCCATCCTACCCTATCGCAAAGCGACCTGCAGATGGTTTATGATCGGCCCTTCGTAAAAATTACATCGATTCAGCAAACAAGAAGACAGGTACAACTATGAGCCGCTCAGAAGAATTATTTAAACAAGCCAAAACCAGAATTCCTGGAGGCGTCAACTCACCCGTGAGAGCCTTCAAGGGAGTGGGTGGTGATCCCGTCTTCTTCAAACGTGGCAAGGGCCCTTACCTGTATGATGAAGATGAGAAGCAATACATTGATTATGTCGGATCATGGGGACCATTAATCCTGGGACATGTACATCCAGAGATCATTGCAGCGGTTAGCGAAGTCATGCAAAACGGGCTTAGCTTTGGTGCACCCACCGAACTCGAAACCAGGATGGCAGAAAAAGTCTGTGAGATTGTCCCTTCCATGGATCAGGTACGCATGGTCAATTCGGGTACAGAGGCCACCATGAGTGCAATCAGGCTGGCACGGGGATACACCGGGCGTGACAAGATCGTCAAGTTCGAAGGTTGCTATCATGGCCATGCGGATTCATTACTAGTCAAAGCCGGTTCTGGTGCTCTCACCCTCGGGGTCCCCACTTCACCGGGGGTGCCCGAGGATCTCGCCAAACATACGCTGACACTGCAATACAACGACGCTGACATGGTGCAGGATACTTTTAATAGTATGGGTGATGAGATTGCTTGTATCATCGTTGAGCCGGTTGCCGGGAATATGAACTGTGTACCTCCGGTTCCCGGATTCCTGGAGACACTGCGTGAAGTCTGTGACAAGCATGGCACCGTCTTGATCTTCGATGAAGTCATGACTGGTTTTCGCGTTGCCCTGGGTGGTGCCCAGCAACTCTATGGCGTCACCCCAGACCTGACCACACTGGGTAAAGTTATTGGTGGCGGCATGCCAGTGGGTGCGTTCGGCGGAAAACTGGAAATCATGGAAAAGATAGCCCCCACCGGTCCGATTTATCAGGCGGGTACCTTATCCGGTAATCCAGTCGCCATGGCTGCAGGTTTGAAAACACTTGAACTCATTAGTAAACCCAACTTCTATAATCACCTGTCAGATAAGACAGAACGCCTGACCACAGGACTAAAAGAAAAAGCCAAAGACAACGGTATCCCTCTCACCAGCAATACCGTCGGGGGGATGTTTGGCATCTTCTTCAGTGAAGAAGAAAAAATTACCAACTTCGCCCAGGTCAGCGCCTGCAACATCGAACGCTTTCAGCACTACTACCATGGCATGCTCGACAACGGTGTCTACATGGCACCCTCTGCATTTGAAGCCGGCTTTGTTTCCAGCGCGCATAGCAATGAAGATATCGATGACACAATTGCAGCGGCAGATAAGGTTTTTTCTACACTGTAATTTTGAATTGTTATTAGATTGAGGCAGGTTTCGGCCCGGGTGGACCGAAATAACACTTTAAGAAAAAAGAACTAACCGACTTCGGGCTGTTGAATCAACGCCACTAATCTCTCAATTCTAAGAAAAATATCATCGTGTTCGAGTAACTGCTGTTTGAAGTCAAGCGACATGGGCAGGAGCTCGACGAGACGCGCGCTGATCCATTCAAGATCGTCGTAGTGCGCGGGCATAGTGGTATAAGGTGGTTCGAGTTGACTGATAATTTTTCTGAGCAGTGTCGCCATCCCCTGATATTTTTGTTGAATAGCCAGAGGTGGACAATCCGGCAGGGGCTCTACCTTGGCCATGATCAGTTGATTGGATTTGACCTCAGCATCGAGTAGTCTAAAACGTCTTACACCACGCAGCGTAATCCCCAGCAGTCCATCAGCGCGGCGATTCCAGTAAGAGATCGTACTCAATGTGCCAACCTGGTAAGTATGGGCTGCTTTACCCACTTCACTACCTTCCTGGATCTGGATGACCCCAATCTCGGTATTATGGCGGAGACAATCAGACACCATATCCAGATATCGCGGTTCGAAAATGCGTAACGGTAATACACCGCCAGGAAACAGGACTGTATTCAGTGGGAATAATGGGACAGTTAGGGACATCTTTGTGTTAATTGCATATTTGGTTATTAGTTTACGACTGAACCCGGTTTGATGGATGTTTTCAACAGGTAACAGTAGTTTTAGACCCTGATCACAAATCGATCAAGTATTGAGACGGGATTCGTCTATTCCGGCTCTGGATTCTGCCCCCAGCGGGGCATAAGCTGATGCTCTACACCGAGTTGATCGAGGATCCTGGCAACAACAAAATCCACCAATTCATCCAGTGATTGGGGCTTGTAATAGAATCCGGGGTTAGCCGCCATGATCGAGACACCCAGGCGAGCCAGCTTCAACATATTCTCGAGATGGATAGCCGAAAAAGGCATTTCTCTAGGTACCAGAATGAGCCTGCGTCCTTCCTTGATCATAACATCAGCAGCACGCTCAATCAGGTTATCACTCATCCCCTGGGCGATTGCAGCCAGGGTTCCCATCGTACAGGGACAAACCACCATACTTCCAGCAGTATGTGAGCCACTGGCAATTGGTGCCATCCAGTCTTCACGACCAAATACCTGTAGCTGTTCAGTACTGGCCTGATACTTATCACAGAAATAACGCGCAAGTTCTGCCGGTCGTGAAGGTAAAGCCAGATCGGTCTCCATGGCAAAAACCATCTGGGCAGCCCTGGAAAAAACGATATCCACTTGATAGTTTGCCTGTAACAGCATTTCAAGCAAACGCAGTCCATAGGGCGCACCCGAAGCACCGGTAAAGGCAAGCACAATATGTTGTTGATTAATACTCATCTGGACTTATGGGTTTCAATCGCATCGATCAGTCTTTGGTGGATATTCTCAAAGCCACCATTGCTCATTATCACAATATAATCACCCGCCCGGCTCTCCATAGCAATTTGATCAATCATAGTTGATGTTTGCCGAGTGATCACAGTCCTGTCGGCTATTGATTTAAGCGAATCCTTTAGGGACCAGCTGAGATTCTCTGGTTCAAAGATAAAGACCTTATCGGCACTGGTTAATGAATCTGCCAGGACAGACGAATGAACGCCCATACGCATTGTGTTTGATCGTGGTTCTAGCACAGCAATGATTCGCCCTTCTGTAACATGCTCACGTAGTCCCTGCAGGGTCGTACTAATTGCGGTTGGGTGATGAGCAAAATCATCATAAACCGCTATCCCGTTTGGTTTTCCACGCATCTCGAGCCTGCGTTTAATGCCCTTGAATTGTGCCAGGCTCTCAGCAGCATGCTCAATCGATACACCAACATGATGAGCAGCAGCGATGGCAGCCACGGCATTACTGACATTATGGACGCCAAGTAGATCCCAATTTATAGTTACCGTTTGTGACTGCCTGAAAGTCAGATTAAATTCACTGCCATCCTGCTTTAGCATTTCGACCGACCAGTCTGCATTGCGGCCAATGGTTTGCTGTTCAGACCAGCAGCCCATTGCTAGCACTTCGATTAATGCCGTTTCATTATCTGGATAGATAATTAGTCCATTGCCGGGCACTGTTCTTACCAGGTGATGAAACTGTGTCTGAATAGCAGACAGATCTTTGAATATATCGGCGTGATCAAATTCCAGGTTATTCATAATTAATGTACGTGGCCGATAGTGAACAAACTTGGAACGTTTATCAAAAAAGGCCGTGTCGTATTCATCCGCTTCAACTACAAAGAAAGGGGTTTCGCCCAGGCGAGCACTCTTTGCAAAATTCGCCGGTACCCCGCCAATTAAAAAACCCGGTGACAGGTTGTTATGCTCGAGTATCCAGGCCAACATGCTTGCAGTACTAGTTTTGCCATGGGTGCCGGCTATAGCCAGAACCCATCGCTGCTGCAATACATGCTCCGCTAACCATTGTGGTCCCGAGGTATAGGCCAGACCTTTTTCGAGCACATACTCAACGGCAGGATTGCCGCGTGAAAGGGCGTTACCGATGACAACCACATCCGGTTGTTGATTGAACTGGGAAACATCATAGCCCTCGAAGAGTTTGATCCCTGCTGACTCAAGCTGGGTGCTCATGGGAGGATAGACATTGGCATCGCAACCGGTAACCCGATGACCGAGTGCGACGGCAAGTTGGGCAATTCCACCCATAAAGGTTCCGCAGATACCGAGGATATGCACATGCATCAGCTACTACCTCCCGGGATCAGCAGATCAACGAGAGTTATACCCAGTGCGAATAGTGCTAGTGATAACATTCCCCCATATAACGGTGACACCGACAACGCATGACGGAAGATATGCATATAAATAAACAGGTTCCAACCAAGTAAAAACATGTAAAGCAGTGAACCCAGTATGACAAAACCTGCTGATTCATTAATTGCCGCAAAAACCAGTAAGAAGTTGATGGGTAAAAATATCGCTGACATCAATACATCAACACCGAACATCGTGGTTAGACTTTGAGTAAAACGTCGAACATGTCCGTGAAGTTTGAAAATTAGATAAATAACAGTAATTGTTACTGCATGTTTGATCAACAGATAACGCAACAGAATCGGAAACTCAATGGCCGGTTCCTTGATACTGGGAATCAGATGCGTTAATAATTCGATGCTGAAGGTAAGGATAAACAATGACACCAGGAGAAAGGGAGAGTACGGAACATCCTGTGGCCCTTTCCTGAAAAGTGCGATGGAGAAAAACAGACGAACAAGTGCTGACATCAAACAACAACCAAATCTTAAAATATCTTGCAATTATATAAGTAATTACGCCATCATGGCACGAACATCCGGTCAATATTCAGCAAAATAGTCAAGCCATGTCACAGGAACAATCATCATCCCCTGCTCAGCCTCCGAGTATTCGCATGATCGAAACACGGGATGATCTCGCCAGCTTTTGCGAGCAGATTGCTGGCGCAGACTATATTGCCGTGGATACCGAGTTTGTCCGGGATAAAACTTACTATCCAAGACTCTGTTTGATCCAGATCGCCAGCCCCGAGCATATCGCCTGTATTGACCCTATTGTGTTAAAGGACTTGTCACCACTCGCAACGGTCCTCGATAATCCTGAGCAAATCAAGATTTTCCATGCTGCCCGCCAGGATCTAGAGATCCTGTATGCAGAACTTGATGTCATGCCAAAGCCGGTATTTGATACGCAAATTGCCGCGACCCTGCTCGGGCTTGGCGAACAGATTGGTTACGGCAATCTGGTTAAGGCTTATTTAAATGTCAGCCTCTCTAAACAGCATGCCCGTGCTGACTGGGAACAACGACCACTCAACCAGGAGCAACTCGCTTACGCGGCTGATGATGTACGCTATCTAATCCAGATGTACCCGCTTATCCTTCGAGACCTGGATAAACATGGCCGCCGGGACTGGTTGGAGAATGATTTTGCCTGCTTAACTGATCCATCACAGTACCAGATTGAACTGGATGAGCAATGGCAACGTGTCTCTGGCCACCAGAAATTACGTCGCAAGCAGTTAGCTATATTACAGGAACTTTGTATCTGGCGGGAACGCACCGCTATGGATAAAGATAAACCCAGAAAGTGGATCATTGCTGACAATAACCTGATCGCTATTGCCACGCAGATGCCACGTTCGATAAACAAGTTATCAAATATTCGTGGACTTAGTCCATCAATAATTGAGAAACATGGCAAAGCAATCATTAATTGTGTTACAAAAGCACTGGACAAACCGGAAGATCAATGGCCATCAGCAAAAAAACGATACCAGCTGAATAAAAACCAGGAAGCAACGGTCGATGCGCTGATCGCTATCGCCAAGTTAAAAGCGGCAGAACATAGCATCAATGTCGGCGCTATCCTTAATCGAATTGAGCTTGAAAAACTGGTGCTTGGTGAAAACGAATTATCTATTCTCACTGGCTGGCGTTTCAATCTGGTCGGCAAGTGGTTGATGCAATTCCTCAAGCAGGAAATTTCTTTAAATTATGTTAATAGCAGTTTGACCATTGTTTCGAACAAATGATTCATACCCATTTATTTCCCTGGCGGAACAGGAATGATTTCCAGTTACTGATCGACAGTGAGCAGTTCTTTCCGGAAATGTTACAAGCCATCAACCAGGCAAATTCCTTTATTTTTCTCGAACAATACCTGATCAAGTCAGGTGAAGTATTTTCAAAGTTCATCACTGAATTTTTACATGCAGCGCAACGTGGAGTTAACATTTACATCTTATTTGATGATTATGGTTCTAAAGAGGTAAGTGCCCGTGATATTGAACGCCTAAAAACCAAGAATATTCATCTTGCCCACTATAACCCTTTCCGCTGGTCACATTTGTATAAAAGCATGCGTAGGGATCATCGCAAACTACTGCTTATTGATGGCGAAGTGGCATTTGTCGGTGGGGCATGCCTGAGTGATGAATATCAATTGAAACCCAGCAACGCCATGAGCTGGCATGATGTCATGCTAAAAATACGAGGCGAGGTGATCGCTGACTGGTATTTAAGTTTTAAGCATATCTGGGAGTCCGTCAGTCAACAATCGCTTCCGGAAGCAGCGCCAGTCCCGGATAATAACTATCACCAGCATGGACGAGTGGTACTGGCACAGGGACCGGGCAGGAATCATATTATCCGTTCAGCCATCAACAGCATTAACAAAAGTCGCCAATATGTCTGGATTGCTACCCCCTATTTCCTGACTACTCGCAAGTTACGTCATGCGCTGATTAAGGCGAGCAAAAGAAATGTCGACGTGAGGCTGCTTCTCCCCGGTCCCATCAGCGATCACCCATGGATATCCCAGGCCGCGCGCCGCTATTACGCAAAGCTGTTAAAAAATGAAATAAAGATTTTTGAATACCAGCCACGCTTCATTCATGCCAAGCTGATTATCTGTGACAATTGGGTCTCTATCGGTTCCAGTAACCTGGACCGCTGGAACCAGTTCTGGAATCTTGACGCCAACCAAATAGCTCGAGATAGCAAGTTATTAGAGCAGGCAAAAAAAATGTTTCAAACGGATTTTACCAAGAGTGTCCTGCTCGAACATGAGCACTGGGCAAAACGGCCCATTTCACAAAGGATCAGACAATGGTGGTCCAGTTATATCGTGCGTTTGATTCAATGGTTAGTATTTTTCGCTACCCGGATCAGAAATAGTCGACGATAAAAAACGGGTTAGTAAGACTACTAACCCGTTTTGTCACTACAGGAAAGATAATTCCTGTTAACGGCGTCGAATTGCCTTTTTCTTGGCCTTCTTCTTGGCTTTCTTCTTCGTTACCTTTTTCTTGG
>JASFLV010000003.1:0-24534 GCA_050117915.1 Thioalkalispiraceae bacterium
CAAATCACTTTTTGCCTGTTCATCACCATTGACCGATTCTTCTACTAACGAAGCCAGGGACATGATATTCATGAGTGGATTATTGATTTCATGGCCGATACCCGCAGCCAACTGTCCGACTGAGGCAAGGCGCTCGGATTGACGCGCCTGTTTCTCGGCTTTATCGCGCTCGTTTTCCGCTTTCTGCAGGCTTGATGTCAGGTAGTTGAAGGCTTTGCCGGCGATCCCAATTTCATCTTTGCGCTTGTCCTGGTAGCGAATACTTTGATCGCCATCGGCATAGCGCGTAATCACGTCGGCCAGTTCATGCACCGGTTGAGCTAGTTGCCACGCAGCCCAGACTGAGATCAGCAAACTGATGACCAGCAGCACTCCCAATAACAACCAGATAGAACGTCGCATATTTTCAATTGATGCAAAAACCATTTTACTATCTGCCTCAATCACCAGTAACCAGACCGTATTGGGGCGTGACTCAAACGGCGACAAGGTACGGAAGAACAGCATCCGCCCATCATCGAGGTACAACGAACCGCGTTCCTGGTTCGCCTTGATATGTTGCCATTCTGCCGGACTTACCTCGCTGGTGAAGCGATGCTGTGACTGTAGCTGGTTACCAAAGCGTTTATTGGTATCTCGGTGATAAAGATAAATGCCATCACGCGGTGAGCCATCATTGATTTCCACGACGAAGGCATTACCGGGATAACCACCCAATGAAGCCTCAACAGTGGAGTCGAGGCGTGTTCCCCACATGTTGACCACCAATAGCCCTTCTTCCCGGTCAACCTCATCTTTCAGGGTGGCGGCATAACGTACCATCGCCGGGCAGAAATCCGCATCTTCCGTCACCTGCCCGAGTTCAAAGTCAGACATGATCACATCTTGCTCGGTATTGACGGTGTACTTGAAAAAATTCTTGCTGGATTGATCGGTAATGTAATATCGCTTAAATTTTTCATCAAACAGCTTGGGTTCGACGGGTTTGCCCTCTTTTACTTTCACCAGGGTCTTTCCCTGGGGATCGATATAGCGGATAGCCTGGATCGACGGGACCACGTGGGCATAGTTGAGGAAGAACTGTTCCATTTCCTCTGCACGCTGCTGATACTCCCTGGGAGAAATATCGGTGCCAATGGGTTTTTTGATGAGTGCCGCAAATTGCCTCACCGTCGGCACATGGACCAATCCCCGGGCAATGGATTTCTGATTTTCCAGGATCAGGCTTATTTCATCGGCCATTTTGTCCAATGATATATGCAACTCTTTTTCAGTCTGGTTACGAACTTCAGACTCGATGCGATCCACGACACCAAATAGAAGTATCAGCAGGGGGACCGCCGTCAGTAGCGTCAACACCAGGAAGAATTTTTGTCTCAGCTGCATGTCTGTGAAATGCCATGATTTATGCAATTTGCATAAGTATAGCAAGCCCAGAAGCAGTGAAAATATATTTCCGCAATATTAGAAAGTGATTATATTAGAGAATTTGCATGCATATTTCACCATACGATGCATAATGCACTATTATTTGTTCCGACGCCTTCGTTTTTCGAGGTGGGGCCGCAGATCATAACGATAAATGAAACCCGGTAAGGCAAAGACCACAAACAGGCAGACAACAACTGCGTAGAACTCCCAATCCTGCGCATACACCTCCCCCATGAGCTTTTTTTCAAGGCCGAGGGCGGCGAACAAAAACAGGCATAGCAGGAAAAACCATTCCAATAAACGCATCCAGAGGGCCTTGTCCTGCCCACCAGGCGGATCAAAAAACAGAAAAAACCGCTCACTCAGCCAGGGTAAATTGGCAGCAATCAGGGAAACAATTATCAGGCTAATGATCGCAGTCTGTAACATAGGCGGAGGATTATACGAGTTCTCACTATTCAGCACCATCAAAAAAGGCCAACAGGTGTCTCCTGCTGGCCTCGTTCTTTACCGGGCACTTAAACGCTACTTCAGCTTTACAACCTCACCCTGCAGGGCAACGCCGGCAATCACAGCCCCGGCACCACATTTGAATGTGGTATTACTGGAGGTCAGATTACCTTTATAGTTGGACTTGATATTAATAACCGCATTACCACCGAGCGATTCGGCGCGTTGCTTTAATTGAATCATTGCCGACAGGAAAACGTGCTCACAGGCCTCACGATCAGATTTTCCAAAAGCATTGGTCTTTTTATTGGTGCTAAAGACACCATAGCGTTTTTTTACCGGCCCATGTTTCTGGTCACCAAAATAAAATTTGATATTACCCCCCAGTTTGTCTTTCGCATTCTCAGTTTGTAGTGCATCATTAATCGGAAAATCATGATGTGTATCACGCGCGAGACTGGTCTGGCTGAAAATCACGAACAGACAACCGATTAAAGTCAACAGGTAGTTCTTCATCTTCGTTCCCCTCCTTTTTTGCATCCAAATATATAGATAAGTAGATCTAGGTAAGAAATTGCAATCAGTTCTGATTGATGTCACAGGCAATTCCATAGATTGTGTCAATTGTAGCGTGATTACACATTCAAATCACACGTTGATCGCCACCATCGATGGGTATCTGTGCCGCCGTGGTCTTGGCGAATAGCGGCCCACACAGTTCAGCGGTTAATTCAGCAACCTCATGACTAGATACTTCGGTCTTTAACAGATTGCGGGTTTTATATTCTTCCACGGTTATCCCGTAAGACTCGGCTCTGGCCTTAAGAATCTCGTCTGTCCAGATCCCGGTATCAAAAACGGCATCAGGGTGTAGTGTGTTGATACGAATCTGATCAGCGGCCCATTCGAGGCTGGCAACCCGCATCAACTGATTCAACGCAGCTTTGGAAACTGAGTAGGCACTGGCACCCGGTCCAGGAGCATGAACATTTTTCGAACCAATCATCACCACTCGACCATAGCGTGGTGCCAGCTTAAGTATCGGATGAGCCTGTTTCATTAACGTCAGGTTAGCGTTCAAATTAATATCGAGGGTCTTTTCCCAGTTGGACTTTTCCATTTCGGCGATCTTTGCAGACGGGGGGAAAATTCCAGCATTCAGGACCAACATATCCAGACCGCCATAACGGAGTACTGTTTCCCGTAAAGCCCTGGCAACAGACTGTTCCGATGTCACATCACACTGCATGCCATAGAAGTTGTCTGACGGGTGTAAACCGATAATATCTTGATTAAGGTCCAGCCCTACCACTGCGGCACCGCGTTTCATAAAAGATTCGACGCACGCCTTCCCTATTCCAGACGCTGCCCCGGTAACCAGGACTACTTCACCGGTAAAAACTGGCTTGTTATTCCCGCTTTTCAGTTTGGCCTGTTCCAGGTCCCAGTACTCCACATCAAAAATATCCTGTGAAGGTAAGGCCTGATATTTATCCAGCTTTGTAGAGCGCTGGATAATCTCGATGGTGTGATGATAAATGTCGCGTACGATATTGGCATCCTTAATTGATTGCCCGAGGGTGCATAATCCAAGTTGTTTATCCAGAATTATTCGCGGCACCGGGTCTAGCATCGTCACTGGTGACTTGGCATTGATTGAATATTTATCAAAGTAAGCTTTGTAGTCTTCAATATAATTATCAAGATCATCACCCAGCATGGGTTTTTGCTTGGTGCGTATCACATGATCCGGCGTGGCAGGTCCTTGCTGAGAGATCACACCCAGATCATCACGTTCAAGAAAACTTTTTGTTTTATCATTACGTGTCGTGGTAAGAATTAATGGTGATTGTTTTGCATCTGATATTTTTTTTCTGATTGACACCAGCCTGAAAATATCATCGTCAGAGGCAGCAGAAAAGCTATGCTGATAATCAAGTTCCCAGGCATTATGCTGTTTCAGATAATTCTCGGCCAAGGAAACCAGTTTGATCATTCTTTCGTATGAAGTTTTGGCATCATCAGCGAAACTGAAAATGCCATGATTCATAAGCACCATGCCCAATGTATTGTCATTACGCTGTTGTTCAAACTCACGGGCACAAAGACGAGCCAGATCGAAGCCGGGCATAATATAGGGGATAATCACGACCTTATCGTCATAGATTTCCTGGATACGAGCCAGGCCATCTGGAGTATTGGTCACCGTCACCACTGCATCGGCGTGAGTATGATCAACATACTTGTATGGCAAGATGGCATGCAGGATAGCTTCAACAGAGGGTGTCGGTGCCGAGGCCCTGGTCATATGCGTTTTTAGTTCATTGACCATTTGTGGATCAGACAGGGATTCCAGTTTGGCAAGAGCGCGTAAATGTTCCAGCTTTACGCCAGGAAAACCTTGTTTTTCGATTGAGGCCAGATCCCAGCCACTCCCCTTGACGTACAGGAGCTCTTCTTCTTTGCCAAGAATATTTTTTTCAGTGATCTTGACCGAGGTATTACCTCCACCATGTAAAACCAGTTCAGGATTCTGCCCTAACAACCTTGAGGTATAAACACGTAGCGCCAGTTCATCAGGACACTGTCTTGCATCTTTATCATTCCACAAACTTTGCATCGTTCTATCGTACCAGTCATAACCTAATTTGCACTATAACATAGTGAAAGTTCATGAAAAATTAGTGAAAAACCCGTTTGAAGCGTAATTCAAACGGGTTTTGCTTTAACAGCATAAAGACTACTGAACGACTTGAAATAAGGGAATGATCAATAACGCAACAATGTTAATGATTTTGATCAAGGGGTTGATCGCCGGCCCGGCGGTGTCTTTATAGGGATCACCTACGGTATCACCAGTCACGGCCGCCTTATGCGCGTCCGACCCCTTACCGCCAAAGTTTCCATCCTCGATATATTTCTTGGCATTATCCCAGGCACCGCCACCGGTGGTCATGGAAATGGCCACAAATAGCCCAGTGACGATGGTTCCGAGGAGTAAGCCACCCAGTGCCTTTGGCCCTAACACCAGGGCAACAATGATGGGTACCGCAACCGGTAACAGGGAGGGCAGGATCATTTCCTTAATCGCCGCCCGGGTTAACATATCCACCGCCCGCGAATAATCCGGCTTCTGAGTACGATCCATGATTCCGGGCATTTCCTTAAACTGTCGCCTTACCTCGTTGACAATACCTCCCGCCGCTCTTCCTACTGCTTCCATCGCCATCGACCCAAACAGATACGGTACCAGGCCACCAATGAATAGACCAATAATGACCTCATGGTCTGACAAATCAAAGCTGGTCTTGATCCCGGCCTTTTCCAGGCCATGGGTAAAATCGGCGAATAACACCAGGGCGGCCAGACCCGCTGAACCAATTGCATAACCTTTGGTGACAGCCTTGGTCGTGTTGCCGACGGCATCAAGAGGATCCGTAATATTTCTGACTGACTCATCCAGCTCGGCCATCTCCGCGATGCCACCCGCATTATCGGTAATCGGACCATAGGCATCGAGTGCAACAATAATCCCGGTCATCGACAGCATCGATGTAGCCGCAATCGCAATGCCATATAAACCCGCCATTTCATAGGTTGCCCAGATTGAAATACAGACCGCAATCACCGGAGCCGCGGTAGCCTTCATGGAAACCCCCAGACCGGCAATCACATTGGTGCCATCACCCGTAGTCGATGCCTCGGCGATATGCCGCACCGGGCTATATTCAGTGGCCGTATAGTATTCGGTAATCACCACCATCGCGGCGGTCAGAAGCAAACCGATCAAGGCACACCCATAGAGGTTCAAATAGCCGCCCTCGAAATCTGCCATCATCGTTTGCGTAATAAAGAAAAAGGCTATCGCTGCCAGGACGGCGGACACAATCAGTCCACGATATAACGCATTCATGATCTTGCCACCTTCATACGCTTTAACAAAGAAGGTGCCAATCACCGAAGCAACGATTGAGGCCCCGCCCAGTACTAATGGGTAGAGTATCGCCTGGGAGCCCAGGTTTTCGAGCAACAAGCTGCCAAGCAGCATGGTCGCAATGACTGTCACCGCGTAGGTTTCAAACAGGTCCGCGGCCATGCCTGCACAGTCGCCGACATTATCGCCGACATTATCTGCTATCACGGCCGGATTGCGTGGGTCATCTTCAGGGATACCCGCTTCCACTTTACCAACAATGTCGGCTCCGACATCGGCACCCTTGGTAAAGATGCCACCGCCGAGTCGCGCAAAAATGGAGATCAACGAACCGCCGAAGGCCAACCCGACTAATGGATGAAGCGTATCCTTGACCTCCATCTGTACTAGTACAGCGTAGAAACCGGCTACGCCTAGCAGGCCGAGACCCACAACCAGCATGCCCGTGATTGCACCACCTTTAAACGCCACCCCTAATGCCTTGTTGAGACCGGTTTTGGCGGCTTCCGCGGTACGCGCATTGGCCCGGACCGAGACATGCATGCCAATAAATCCTGCCGCACCGGACAACACCGCCCCAATCAGGAAACCAATTGCCGTGGCTGAATCCAGCAGAATAATGATTAATATAAATAGAATGACGCCAACAATAGAAATAGTGAGATACTGGCGCCTGAGGTAAGCGGAGGCACCTTCCTGAATCGCGGTTGAGATACGGCGCATCTCTTCAGTACCTTCCGACAACTTTAAAATCGAAATGATTGCGAATATTCCATAGACAATCGCAACAATTGCACACCCAATAGCAATGATAAGTGCATACTCCATCCTGAACCCCTTATTATCGTTAAGATTTATTGTTTACTTTTTAGTCTCCTGCTACCTAACTGGTTGGCCAATCTATCACCAGCTTATATCGATACATTATTATGTATTAACGCTGTGACAGAAAATGAGATTGCCATAAGTATAGTGCATGCACTAAACATTTTAAGCTGAATAAAAAAGCAAAATGGCAACTGGCGTCCTTGAAGTCACTGCGACTTGCAGTCGTCAATAAGCGAGTCCATTGTATCAGTTAGGTGTCCGAATCCAGCGATTCTTACCTAAGGCATTTTCTTACGTATTAATTGCTAACCAGTACGTGCTATTAATCTGACTGTCCAAGTTGTATATTTTTTGTCCTACTAATGGTTCAAGATGACGAACATCATTAGCCTGGAGCAGCAAAACCACGATTAAAATTGAACCTCTCCCCGGTTAAGGATATTGTAACCAAATGAAAATCGGACAGTTTTTAACAGGCGTGGGCGCATGGGTGGTTCTTATGACAACCATGCCTGTGGCAGCGACTGAAGAAACTGGGACACCACCTCCTGCGCAAGCCGAGATCATCCCTGTCACCGAGTATCTACTCTCGGATCATGAGCCTGAGATTGAAAATCAAGTGGGAGAAGAAGAGCCGGCAGCAGAAGCTACAATAACAGTCGATGAGGTTAGCGCAGAGTTCAAAGACGCCCCAGCTACGACACCGTTCTTTTCCTTTCTTGACGAACATCAGAAGCTCATCTCAAACCGCCTGCAGTTGTATGTGCAAGGTATTGATAACTTTTTTACTGACAGCACATCGATTGATGAACGAACCGGAAGTTATATCCGTTTACGTTTAGGTACCAACTGGCCCGAAGGTGAAGGTATGGAAATCGACAGCGGGCTTAGTCTCAAGCTGCGCCTACCCAAAACAGAAGAACAGCTTAAGCTTGTCGTATCCAGCGATGTTGATGAACAAACGTCGGCCCTGGAAAGGGAAACCGGTGAGACCACGACAGAGGAAAGCACCGGGTTTTTTACCGGTATTGAAAGCGTCCTGGACAAGACCGACTGGAAGATCCGTCCCTCGATTGGGATTAAATTGCGTTCGCCGCTAGACTGGTACTTTCGCCTGAAAGGCACCCGGGTAGAGCCTTTCGACAAATGGAATCTGCTATTTGACCAGCGTTTTTACTGGTTCGATTCCAGCGGATCGGGCTCTGACACCACCATGCGCTGGGACAGGCAAATCGGTAAAAAGCTGCTGTTCCGGAGTGTGTCTTTTCTACGCTATACCGACCTTAACGATTACTTTGAAATGAGCCAGACTTTTAGTCTGATTCATACACTCAGTAAAAAACGCGCGGTTACTTACAAAATCGGTGCATTCGGGCAGACTGAGCAACCTACCGTCCACGCGACTGATTACCTGGTGAATCTACTCTATCGAAGCAACATCCATAAAGACTACCTGTTTATGGACATTCAGCCACAGATATTGTTTCAAAAAGAAAACGAGTTTAAAGGTCAGGCGGAAATACTGGTCCGCCTGGAGATCTTTTATCAAGGTTAGATCACGGAGTTTACAAGACCCTCAATTAATACCGGATAGAGGCCAAGTCCTAACACAGCCAATCCATTCAGACTCAGTAGAACACGGATATCCGATGCACCTTCCAGGCCTGAAGTCTCTTGCGGTGTATCGAAGTACATAAGTTTAATGACACGCAGGTAATAAAAAGCACCAATGATGGAGAAGATAACAGCGGTGATCGCCAGCCAGATAAGATCCGCATCAATAACCGCCTTCAGGACTGACAGCTTGGCCCAGAAGCCCACGAAAGGGGGGACCCCCGCCATGGAAAACATAAAGATAAGCATCATAAAGGCAAACCAGGGACTGCGTTGATTCAAGCCACGAAAATCATCCAGCCTGTCTGATTCAAAGCCCATACGAGACATATATATAATTATTCCAAAAGCACCCAGGGCCATAAGAGTATAGACAATCGTGTAAAACATCGAAGCGGCATATCCCGCCTTATCTGCGGTCAGGACTCCCATCATAATGAAGCCGACATGGGATATGGTGGAATAGGCCAACATACGCTTTATATTGGTTTGCGCGATTGCGATCACATTGCCGATTGCCAATGAGGCGACAGCCATAATAATCATCATATCCTGCCATTGCACATGCAGGCCTTCCAGGCCATCGACTAACAAGCGCATCATCATTGCAAACGCGGCGATTTTCGGCGCTGTTCCAATATAGATTGTGACAGCGGTTGGTGACCCCTGGTAGACATCGGGCAACCACATATGAAAAGGTACCGCCCCCAGCTTAAAGGCAACACCGACCAGAACGAAGACCAGGCCAAATAGCAGGATAATATTATCGGGCTTGGCGCTGACAACACTGCTGATAGCAGACAATTCGAGTGATCCCGTTGCGCCATAAATCATTGACATGCCGTATAGCAACATGCCTGAGGCAATGGCTCCCAACACAAAATATTTCATTGCCGATTCAGAGGCAATAATCGAATCACGCTGCAGTGCAACCATGGCATACATACACAGTGATAATAATTCAAGGCCGAGATAGATAGTCAGGAAACTCTGGGCAGAAATCATGATCATCATCCCCAGCACACCAAACAAGCCAAGCACAAAGTACTCGCCTTTGAATATTTCCCGTGCTTTTAAATAAGACTTTGAATACAGGAATAACGCGAAGGTGACAATATAGATAAAGATCTTGAGCAGATCCCCCATCCCATCTCTTACAAACGTATCAGAAAAGGCAGTTGTCTGTTTTTCGGTAAATGTCATCACCGTCAGCACAAGTAAGGCAACCAGAGTAAACTGTGAAAGGATATACGTGCCACCCCTTGTCTTATCTGTCAAAAACAGGTCGACCACCAGGATAACTGAGGCCATGCATAGCAACACGATTTCGGGCAATGCCAGCGGTAATTGTGAAATGGTTAGTTCATTTAAACTCATAACGATGACCTATCCCGGAATTTTCGGTTGAAGAATATGACTGACCAGGCCGGTGACACTCTTGTCCATGACTTCCAGTAATGGGGCCGGATACAAACCAAAGAACAGCACCATGATTGCCAACACTGAGAGGAAGAAAAATTCCCGGCTATTGATATCTTTCAGGTCTTTGACCTTGTCGTTTGCAACCTCACCAAAAAATACTCGCTTCACCATCCATAAAGTATAAGCGGCGCCTAGAATCAGCGTCGTAGCCGCCAGGAAGGCAAACCACGGATTCGCTTTGAACGCAGCGAGGATCACCAGGAATTCACCCACGAAGCCGGAGGTACCCGGTAAACCCGCATTGGCCATGGCAAACAGTACAGCAAACGTAGCAAAGATCGGCATAGTATTGGCAACGCCACCATAATCACTGATCTGACGGCTATGGATACGGTCATACATAACACCGACAACCAGGAACATCGCACCGGAGATAAAACCATGCGAAATCATCTGTACCACCGCACCATTGATACCCGTGACAATCATCTCGGTATCTTCCGTTTGCTTGTTGTAAATAGCCCAGATAATAAAGAAACCAAGCGTTACGAAACCCATATGTGAGATAGATGAATAGGCAATCAGCTTTTTCATATCCTGCTGAACCAATGCAACAAATCCAATATAAACCACTGCAATCAATGACAGAGTGATCATCAACCAGGCCAGCTCCTGGGACGCATCGGGTGTAATCGGCAATGAGAAACGCAGGAAGCCGTAGGCGCCGAGTTTCAACATGATCGCTGCCAGGACCACAGAACCACCTGTCGGTGCCTCGACGTGGGCATCCGGCAACCAGGTATGGACTGGCCACATTGGCACTTTGACTGCGAAGGCCAGCAGGAAAGCAATAAAGATCAACAGCTGTTCCTGCATGGTTAGTTTTAATGAGTGCAATTGTAAAATTTCAAAGTTGCCGGTCTTGTTGGCCATGTAGATAAAGGCCACCAACATGAACACTGAACCAAAGAAGGTATACAGGAAAAACTTGATCGTGGCATAAACACGACGTGGGCCACCCCAGATACCGATGACCAGGAACATCGGGATCAGCATCGCTTCCCAGAAGACATAAAACAGGGCAGCGTCCATTGCTGAGAAGACACCGACCATCAGCCCTTCCATAATCAGGAAGGCGGCCATGTACTGTGATGCCTTGTATTGAATGACTTCCCAACCAGCGATGACGATAATCACGGTGATGAACGTTGTCAATAGTATTAAAGGCATCGCAATACCATCCACGCCCAGATGGTAATACATATTCAAGCCACCCAGACTCATCCACTCACTAAACTCGATAAACTGCATCGATGCAGTTGCAGAATTAAATTCGGTATAAAGCGGAATCGATAATGCGAAGGTAATGATAGAAACGATTAGTGCAAGCACCCTCGCTTCGGCTGCATTTTTATCGCCACCGGTAGCAAGCACCAGAACACCACCAATAATTGGCGTCCATATAACTAAACTGAGTAAAGGCCAAGTCTCAAACATGTTTTAACCTAATATACTTATTATTTTGTCCCAGCCATAAACAAAGATTGCGATGAGAACCACCAGGCCTACAATCATGGTAAAGGCGTAACTATACAAATAACCGGTCTGGATATGGCGAACTACCGTAGCGATAAAGCCGACTGTTTTTGCCGAGCCATTGACAATCGCCCCATCGATTAACCGGACATCCCCCCACTGCCATAACTTGTTACCGACCCAGCGACCAAACGGTGCAATCAGCTTGATATACAGGTGGTCGGCATAATATTTTTCCACCAACAGGGTATGCAGCCATTTGAATTTGTTTTCCAGCATTGCCGGGAGATCCGGACGTTTCATCCACAGATACCAGGCAACAACAACACCTGCCAGGGCAAAAATAAACGGTAACGAGAACGGTACGGCATGAGTCACCATGCTCAACCAGTCATATTTCGGCAATTGCCCTAACACGTCATGAGCCGGTGCGACATAAATGGCATCCTTGAAGAAGTTTCCAAACACCATTTCATCGACATAGATGCCACCAATCACGACCGATGGGATAGCAAGCGCCACCAGCGGTACCCACACCACCCAGGGCGTCTCGTGTAAATGTTCACGGGTATGTTCGTCCATGCGTTCCTTACCATGGAAGACCATAAAGTACATCCGGAAGCTATACAACGCAGTAACGAAGACGCCGGCTAATAAGGCATAGTGGGCATAGGACTGGATCCAGCTGTCCGAGCCGGAATGGGCAACCGCCAGGATAATGGAATCTTTCGAATAAAAACCGGCGAAACCCGGCGTACCGATAAGTGCTAAGGAACCAATCAATGAAGTAATCCAGGTGATCGGCATGTACTTGCGCAGACCGCCCATTTTACGCATATCCTGCTCATGATGCATGGCAATAATCACGGAACCTGCGCCCAGGAACAACAAGGCCTTGAAGAAGGCATGCGTCATCAGATGGAAGATGCCGGCTGCATAGGCCGAAGCACCCAGCGCAGCCGTCATGTAACCGAGTTGTGATAATGTCGAATATGCCACCACCCGCTTGATGTCATTTTGCACCAGACCGAGGAAACCCATAAACAGGGCGGTCGTCGCACCGATAAATAAAACAAACAGTAACGCCGTTTCAGATAATTCATACAGTGGTGACATGCGCGCCACCATGAAAATACCAGCGGTCACCATGGTCGCCGCATGGATCAAGGCTGAAATGGGTGTCGGACCTTCCATTGAATCCGGCAACCAGACATGCAGCGGTACTTGCGCTGATTTACCCATGGCGCCGATAAACAGACAGATACAGATGAAGGTCATCACTGACCAGGGCATACCTTCGAAGATTTCGATATTTTGATCCGCAACTTTATCAACGTTATTAAAGACGGTGTTGTAATCCAGGGAACCGAAATACATCAACACCGCAGCAATACCCAGGATAAAGCCGAAGTCTCCGACGCGGTTAATCAGAAAGGCCTTCAGATTGGCAAACGTCGCCGTGCTTTTCTTGAACCAGAAGCCAATCAATAAATATGAAACCAGGCCAACCGCTTCCCAGCCAAAGAACAGCTGCATGAAATTGTTGGACATCACCAACATCAACATCGAGAAAGTAAACAGAGATATATAACTAAAGAACCGCTGATAACCAGGATCGTCATGCATGTAACCGATGGTATAGATATGCACCATCCACGAGACAAATGTCACCACCACCATCATCATCGCGGTTAGATTGTCGATCATAAAGCCGACTTCAAAGCGGATCCCCTCAGTCACCAACCAGGTGTAAACCGGGGCGTTGTAAATAGCCGCGCCATCCATAACATGATGCTTAAACACCAGTAGCGACAGCAAACAGGAAATACCCACACCGATAATCGTGACCCAGTGGGCACCGGAACGACCGATCACTTTACCGAACAAGCCGGCGATGATCGCACCAATTAACGGTGCTAATACAATCCAGAGGTAAACGCTTGGCATATTCTCAAACACTGCGCTACCCCTTCATCTCACTGAGATCATCAACGTTGATCGAGCGCTTATTTCGGAACAACACGACCAGGATGGCTAAACCTATGGCGGCCTCGGCAGCCGCAACGGTGAGAATAAAGAAAACAAACACCTGGCCAGCCAGGTCGTCCATGTAATGGGCGAAGGCAATAAAGTTAATATTCACCGACAACAGCATCAGTTCGATTGACATCAACAGGATGATGAGATTTTTCCGATTCAAAAAAATGCCTGCCACACTGATACTAAACATAATGGCTGCGAGGATAAGGACTTGAGTTAGAGTGATCATATCGGTATGTCCTATTTCTTCTCTTCTGTATCCATTTTTACAATACGTAACCGGTCGTCACGCTTGACTAAAACCTGTTGATCAGGGTTCTGATACTTGGTGCTGGGTCGACGGCGGAAGGTCAAGGCAATCGCGGCGACAATAGCAACCAGTAGAATAACTGCGGCAATCTCGAACGGATAAACATAAACTGTATAAAGTATCTCGCCGAGTTCCTCGGTATTACTGTAATCCGCCGGTTTGGCTGGTGGCGGATAAACCGTACGCATCACTGTTTTGAAATCCGAGGCTTTGGCATGGTAAAGCAACCAGGTCAGCATGCCACCAAAGATAGCAGCAACGCCAATACCAATTGGCAGATACTTGATGAAGCCTTCTTTGAGACGGTTCAGATTGATATCCAGCATCATCACCACGAACAGGAATAGCACCATAACGGCACCAACATAAACCAGTACCAGGGTGATGGCCAGGAATTCCGCTTCCATCAGCAGCCAGATAGCCGAGGTTGCAATAAATGTCAGCACCAAAAATAATGCAGCGCGCACAGGGTTACGAATCGTGATCACCATCAGGGCACTGAGCACCATCATCGTAGCAAAGGCATAAAATAAGAATTGCACACCTGTCATTGTTATCGTTTTATCCTAATTACTTATTTTTAAATTTGATTTTTATCGATAAGAGGAATCTGCAGCACGCGCCGCAGCAATTTCCTTCTCATACTTATCACCCACTGCCAGCAGTTTCTCTTTCGTCATATATAAGTCGCCAGGCTTCTCACCGTGATATTCATAAATCCCTGTTTCAACAATTGAGTCCACCGGACAGGATTCTTCACAGAATCCGCAAAAAATACATTTGGTCAGGTCAATATCGTAACGGGTGGTACGGCGGGTGCCATCTTCCCGTTGCTCTGATTCAATCGTGATCGCCAGCGCCGGACAAACAACTTCACATAGCTTGCAGGCAATACAGCGCTCTTCACCATTTGGGTAACGACGCAATGCATGCAAGCCTCTGAACCGCGGCGAGATTGGCGCCTTCTCGTCCGGGTAGTGCAGCGTAAATTTACGTACAAATAAATGCTTGCCGGTAATCGACATCCCTTTCATCAATTCCAGCAGGAACAGGCTCTTAAAGAAACGTTTTAGTGCTTGCATCATACTTTAGCCTCCCACCATGGTGAGACCTCGCCTAGCACCATGCCGCCAATCACCAGGATCCAGACGATCGTGATCGGGATAAACACCTTCCAGCCCAGGCGCATGATCTGGTCATAGCGATAGCGCGGGAAAGTCGCACGGAACCACAGGTAGAGGAAGATGAACAAAAAGATCTTGGCGAAGAACCATACCATGCCTGGAATCCAGGCTGTCCAAGCATCTATATCAATGCCCAGCCAAAGAAAGTTATGCACACCTTCAAATGGCGACAACCAGCCCCCTAAAAACATAATCGAGGCCAGCGCCGAGATCAGGATCATGTTGGCATACTCAGCTAAGAAGAATACCGCGAAACTCATCCCGGAGTATTCCACGTGGAAACCGGCGACAATTTCCGACTCGCCTTCAGCGACGTCGAACGGGGCCCGGTTGGTCTCAGCGACACCAGAAATAAAGTAGACCAGGAAAAGGGGCAATAGTGGCAACCAGTACCAGTTTAACAGGCCGTACTCACCCTGTTGCGCGGTGACGATATCACCCAGGTTCATACTGCCCGCCGCCATCAGAACACCGACCAGGGCAAAGCCCATGGCAATTTCATAAGCCACGATTTGCGCGGCTGAACGCATCGCACCTAATAACGCATATTTTGAGTTAGAGGCCCAACCAGCAATGATCACACCGTAAACCCCCACAGAAGTCACAGCAAGCACATAAAGTAGCCCGGCATTAATTTCAGAGAGTACTTTGGTTGCATCAAACGGTATGACTGCCCATGCAGCAACAGCAGAAACCAGGGTGACAACCGGTGCGATGACAAACAGGACTTTATTGGCCCCTGCCGGTAAAATGATCTCCTTGAAGATCAGCTTGAACATATCTGCCCACGGCTGTAACACCCCCTGCCAACCGACACGATAAGGTCCAATACGACTTTGCATTGCGCCAATAACACGACGTTCTAGCCACGTGGTGTAAGCAACCGCAATAAACAATGGGATGGTTATCGTGACAACACCCGAAACCGGCATCGCCCACATATACCATTCATAACCCCAGTCAATTGCCGCGTTTAACCATTCCATGCTGATCAACCTCCCGCCACTTCTACAGGACCATAGCTGATCCCAAGTTCGACACTGCCGGTCACACCGGTCGGGATAAAGGCGCAATCATCAGGAATGGCGTCTTCTATATATATAGGTAAATTAACCCGGTTATTGCTTTGTATGACGACAGCCATTTGCCCCGCATCAAGGCCCAGCTTTTGTGCTGTCGCTGTATTCAGTGCAATCATCGCACCCAGGGCATCATCGGTCGCCTGTAAGGGTTCAGCGCGACGCACCAGTGCATCCACTGTGTATAACGGAATATGCCCTATGCGAGTCAATTCAGAACCAACGTAATCGAGATCGATGGCTGTGATCTCACTACGCGCCGTTGCTTCGCTACCACGGCTTAAACTATCCAGCTCATCCCGCACATCTTCCGAGGTTAGATAATCAAAACCTTCCAGTTCCAGGAAGTTACCCATCACGCGTAATATCTTCCAGGCCGGTCTTGCTTCACCCTTGGGTGGTACACTGCCTGCAAAGCTCTGCCACTGGCCTTCAACATTAATGTAGGTACCTGATGTTTCGGTAAACGGTGCGATGGGCAACATGACGTCAGCATATTCACGCATGGTGCTCGTCGCAAACGCTGTCATACAGATCACAAAGTCTGCGTTATTCATTGCACTGAGGGCTTCATTGGGATTTGCACAATCATACTCAGGCTCAATACCCAGCAGGACAAAGGCCTTCATATCATTGGTGATCATCTGCATGCTGTTTTTGCCCTCGGTGGTTTCCTGCTTCGCATTGCGATGTGGAATCGCACCGGCCAGCCAGGCACCTGCACCATTGGCGCCTGCGCTCAAATAGCCGAGGCTCGCATCTGATAGATCTGCAACTGCATTCGCCAAACTGCGAATTGCAGAGAAGTTTGGATTGGCCATGCCGTGCAGTCCAATTAACACGGTCGCTTTTTCTGCTTCATTCAGATCAGCGGCAATGGTCTTATGCTGTGCAGATACTTTCACAGCACTGAGACTAGCGGCCAGTGCCTCAGGTATCGGTTGACCCGTTAATTCGGCAAGCGCCTTCAAGACGCCGGCAAGATTGACGGCAATCTCCTGGGGGCGACTGACGATATTTTCTGACAGCTCCAGATTAAAATCATAATCAACGCTATTGATGGCGCTGAGCTTTGCCCCCGCCCTGTTTGCCTTACGTAGACGATGAGCAATAATCGGCTGGTCTTTGCGCACAAAGGATCCAATCAACAGACCGGCATTAACCTTGTCCAGCTCCGCTAAGGGTTGATCGATACAGGGATAGGCAGGCATCTTGTCCTGGTCAGTAAAATCCAGTTGTTGCAAACGATGATCAATATTGTTGCTACCTAGACCACGCATAACTTTTTGCAGAAGATATAACTCTTCGGTGGTACTACTCGGTGAAGCAAGTGCACCGATATGCTCGGCACCACTATTCCCTTTGACCCGCTTAAGACCTTCTACCGCATAATTAATCGCATTTTGCCAGTCAGTGGTTTTCCATTCACCGTCTTGCTTGACCATTGGCTGGATCAGGCGATCATTGCTGCTCAGGCCGGTATAACTAAAGCGGTCCCGGTCTGAGAGCCATAACTCGTTAATCGCTTCATTCTCTTTCGGTAAGACCCGCATCACTTCATTACGGCGCGTCTCGACATGTACATTTGAGCCAACACAATCATGCGGCGCAATGCTATCGTGACTGCTATTTTCCCAGGGCCGCCCATGATAACGATAGGGCTTCGACGTCAGTGCCCCAACCGGACACAGGTCGATCACATTACCCGACATCTCAGAACCAACGGCCCGTTCCATATAGGTACTGATTTCAGTGTGCTCACCACGACCCGGTGCACCCAACTCCATAATACCCGCGATTTCCTGACCAAAGCGGACACAACGGGTGCAATGAATACAACGGGTCATGTCAGTGGAAATCAGGGAACCCAAATACTTGTCCTTAACCACGCGTTTTTTCTCGTGGAAGCGGGAAATATTCTGGCCATAGCCCATGGCGATATCCTGCAGGTCACATTCGCCTCCCTGATCACAGATAGGACAGTCCAGTGGGTGATTGATCAATAAAAATTCCATGACACTTTGTTGTGCTTCAACTGCAAGTGGCGACTTGGTCATGACTTTCATCCCATCGGTCACCGGTGTCGCACAGGCAGGTAATGGTTTAGGCGCCTTCTCTACTTCAATCAGACACATGCGACAGTTGGCAGCAACGGACAATTTCTTGTGATAACAGAAACGTGGGATGGTGATACCCGCTTCATCCGCAGCCTCGATCACCATGGTACCCGGCTGTACCTGCAGGGCAACACCATTGATTTCTATGTTCAATAAATCACTCATCTTGCTAGTTACACCATGCACTTGCCATGCTCGATGTGATACTCGAACTCATGACCATAATGTTTCAGAAAACTTTGCACCGGCATGGCGGCCGCATCGCCTAACGCACAAATCGTGCGCCCACCGATTCTACCCGCCACATCATTCAATAAATCCATGTCTTCAGGACGGCCCTGACCATGTTCGATGCGATGTACCATGCGCGCTAACCAGCCTGTGCCTTCACGGCATGGTGTACATTGACCACATGACTCTTCGTAATAGAAGTGTGACAAGCGTGCCAAGGCCCTGACCATACAGGTGCTGTCATCCATAACAATCACTGACCCGGCACCCAGCATGCTGCCCGCTTTGGCAATGGAGTCATAGTCCATGTCCATGTCCATGGCGATTTCCGCGGGCAACACCGGCACCGATGATCCGCCGGGTATGACTGCCTTGAACTGATGGCCATCACGAATACCACCGGCCATCTCCAGTAAATCTTTAAACGGCGTGCCTAAGGGCACTTCAAAGTTGCCGGGGTTATTGACATGACCGGAGACGCAGAAAATCTTTGTCCCGCCATTATTAGGCTTACCCTGTTCCAGGAACCATTGTCCACCCTTTTCCAGAATCACCGGCACTGAGGCAAGACTCTCGGTATTATTGATCGTGGTCGGTTTACCATATAAACCAAAGCCGGCCGGGAATGGAGGTTTAAATCGCGGTTGACCCTTCTTGCCTTCCAGTGATTCGAGCAACGCAGTTTCTTCACCACAGATATAGGCACCGGCACCCAAATGACTATATAGATCGAAGTCCACGCCGGAACCATTGATATCTTTACCCAACAAGCCCGCTTTATAGGCTTCTTCCAGTGCCCCTTCAAAGCGTTCGTAGGGTTCCCAGAATTCGCCACGGATATAGTTGTAGCCTGCGGTGGCGCCGATCACATAACCGGCAATCGCCATGCCTTCGATTAACTGATGCGGGTTGTAACGCATAATATCGCGATCTTTACAGGTGCCCGGCTCACCCTCGTCTGAATTACAGACAATGTACTTTTGCCCTGGCGCCTGACGTGGCATGAAACTCCACTTCAAACCCGTTGGGAAACCGGCGCCCCCCCGCCCGCGAAGAGCAGAAGTCTTCAACTCTTCAATAATTTCTTCAGGTGGTGTTTTCTCCCTGAGAATTTTTTCCCACACGGCATAACCACCGACCTTGCGGTAATTCTCCAAGGTATACGGCTTATCAAACTCTAATGTGCGGAAACAAACCTTCTCGCTCATAACTTATCCAGGCTTTCGATTAATTTATCAATTTTTTCTTTGGTCAGTTTTTCGTGATAGTCATTACCGATCTGCATCACAGGTGCATTGACGCAGGCACCGAGACATTCAACTTCTTTCAAGGTAAACATGCCATCACCCGTGGTCTCACCCATCTTGATACCCAGTTTGTTCTCAAGGTGTTCAACCACATCATCTGATCCACACAACATGCAGGAAATGTTGGTACAGACACAGATTTTAACTTTACCAACCGGCTTGCGTTCATACATCGAATAAAAGGTGGCAACCTCATAAACGGCAATTGCCGGCATATCCAGATACGCAGCCACGGCTTCGATGAGCTCATCAGTCAAATAACCACCATTTTGGTCCTGCACAATACGCAAGGCCGCCATCACAGCCGATTCTTTTTTATCTGCCGGGTATTTTGCAATCCAGTTATCGATATCCGCTTTCGATTCTGCAGAAATCAAATCCAGTTTGGCCTGGTCTTTATCGCGGTGAGCAAACATCATCGATCGATCTCTCCAAATACAACATCCATGGTGCCGATAATCGCCACCACGTCTGCCAGCATATGCCCCTCTGACATCTCATGCATGGCTGCCAGGTGGGCAAACCCCGGTGCTCGAATCTTCAGACGGTAAGGTTTATTCGCGCCATCCGATACCAAGTAGATTCCAAACTCACCTTTGGGATGTTCTACCGCACAATAGGTCTCACCAGCAGGCAGATAATAACCCTCGGTAAATAATTTAAAGTGATGAATCAGTGACTCCATATCACCCTTCATCTCTTCACGTTTTGGTGGGGCTAACTTGTGATCATCTAACATCACCGGACCGGGGTTGGCGCGTAGCCAGTCTATACATTGCCTGATAATACGGTTGGACTGTCGCATTTCCTCGATGCGGACCAGATAACGATCGTAACAATCGCCTTCCCTGCCCACCGGAATATCAAAATCCATTTTGTCGTAAACTTCATAAGGTTGTTTCTTACGCAAGTCCCACTCGATACCGGAGCCACGCAACATGGGGCCAGTGAAGCCGAGCTGTTGGGCGCGTTCCGGTGTTACCACACCAATCCCGACAGTACGTTGTTTCCAGATACGGTTATCGGTTAACAGGTTTTCATAATCATCAACGTAACCCGGAAAACGATTGGTGAAGTCTTCGATGTAATCAAGTAATGAGCCTGAACGCGCTTCGTTCAATTTATCAATTTCTTTTTTTGACTTGTACTTCGAATACTGATGTTGAGACATGCTATCAGGTAAATCACGATAGACACCCCCAGGGCGATAATAAGTTGCATGCATCCGCGCACCGGAGACCGCTTCGTACATGTCCATCAGATCTTCACGCTCACGGAAGCAATACAGGAACATGGTCATCGCGCCGACGTCCAGGGCATGGGTGCCTAACCACATCAGGTGATTTAACAAGCGGGTAATTTCGTCGAACATCACACGGATATACTGGGCACGAATCGGTGCTTCGATGCGTAACATTTTTTCCAGCGCCATCACATAAGCATGCTCATTACACATCATGGAGACATAATCGAGTCGATCCATGTAGCCGATGCTCTGATTATAGGGCTTACTCTCAGCCAGCTTCTCTGTGGCACGGTGCAATAAGCCGATATGGGGATCAGCGCGTTCGATGACCTCGCCATCCATTTCCAAAACAAGCCGGAGTACACCATGAGCAGCAGGGTGTTGCGGACCAAAGTTGAGGGTATAGTTACGAATCTCAGGCATTGGCGGATTCCCCCTCGTCTTCATCTTCTTTGAAACGTTCTATATAGCGGAGATCATCACGAATCACGCGCGGTTGATTGATGCGCGGTTCAATGGAAACCGGTTGGTAGACAACCCGTTGCTGCTTCTCATCGTATCGCATTTCCACCTGCCCGATTAGCGGGAAGTCTTTACGGAACGGATGACCGACAAAACCATAATCAGTCAGGATACGACGTAAATCCGGATGCCCATCAAAGACAATCCCAAACAAATCAAAACACTCACGCTCAAACCAGTTGGTTGAAACCCAGATACCTGTGACTGAATCGATAATCGGTGGCTCGCCATCTAAAAACACCTTTAGCCGCAGACGATGATTTTTTTCTACTGAAAGCAAATGATAGACAACTGCGAAACGCGGTCCTTCCCAGTCACCGTTACCATATTCAAGATAATCGACGCCACATAAATCGATGCATTCACCGAAGGAAAAGTCGTCATCATCGCGTAGTGCTTCACAGACGGGCAGGACACAATCTTTATCGATTGTAACAGTCAGCTCATTCAGGAAAACGTGGCAATCAGAAATACGATCGCCAAACCGTTCGCGAACACGCGCTGCTAACTTATTATAATAATCAGACATTCGCTTTCTTAATCATCAACTACGAACGCGCAATCGTGTTCGTTCTTTTTATTTTATTCTGTAATTGTATGACGCCGTAGATAAGTGCCTCGGCTGTGGGCGGACAACCTGGCACATAAACATCCACAGGAACGATACGATCACAACCACGTACTACTGAATAGGAATAGTGATAATAACCACCACCATTGGCACAGGAACCCATGGAGATTACCCAGCGTGGTTCTGCCATCTGGTCATATACTTTACGTAGTGCCGGGGCCATTTTATTTACCAGGGTGCCGGCAACAATCATCACATCAGATTGCCGTGGACTGGGGCGAAATATCATGCCCAACCGATCCAGGTCGTACCGCGCTGCCGCTGCATGCATCATTTCTACCGCGCAACAGGCCAGACCAAAGGTCATCGGCCACATCGAGCCGGTGCGCGCCCAGTTGATCAAGGCATCGAGCGTCGTCGTTGCATAACCTTGTTTGAATACGCCTTCTATTCCCATTCCAGGGCCCCTTTCTTCCACTCATAGATAAAGCCAACCACCAGGATTCCCAGGAAGATAACCATGGCCCAAAAACCAAAGTATCCTAACTTGTCGAGCACCACAGCCCAGGGGAACAGGAAGGCAATTTCCAGATCAAATAAGATAAACAGGATGGCAACCAGGTAGTAACGCACGTCGAATTTCATCCGTGAGTCTTCAAAGGCCTCGAAGCCACATTCATAGGGAGAGTTCTTTTCTCTATCGGGTTTATGCGGAGCAAGAACGAAACCGGCAATAATCATGACCGCGCCGATACCGCCACCAATGATCAGGAAAATCAGCACTGGCAAGTAATTATCTAGCATGACTGTCCTCACTCCTCTATGGTAGCGCGCATCTACTTAGTTCAAGTCGATGTCTTTATTGTTATATCTGACGCTACTCGTTCTCTGTAATATTAGTGACTTATAATGTGTCACTTATGGTTGTTATCAGCCCCAAAACTGGTCGGTCAGTCTAGGTGATTGTTTGATCAAGTGTCAAGTCTGTCACATTCTATTTTTATTTTAAAAATCAGCCAGTTAAATCATTTTTGGGGGTATAAAAATTTTCGCTATTGACTGTTCAAAATGCTAGCATTTGAACAATTACGCTATAAAAATCATACTTTTAGAGGCGACCGATCAGGATAGCGTTGAGCAGCGTAAATATTAAAGCGGTTTAAATTAACTCAAAATGGCACATCTGCCACAGATTATCATGACTGCTATAAATTAAACTTTGTCGTGATTAAAAAACTTCGCGGTTGGATTTCGCAGCCATCAGGGACAGGATCATGAACAAGACTCACCCTCTTCTCATCTCAGCTTGCATCTTTTGTGCACCTGGCAATGTCAGAGGCCTTGAAGTCAATGGCATTGAAATAGCGGAACGTATTACGCAAACCAGTTCCCAGCAACCACTCGTATTAAATGGTGTGGGGACACGCAGTAAGTTTATTTTTGATATCTACGTCGGCGCGCTGTACTTGACTGAACCGTCTAATCAGGCCAGACAGATACTAGATAGCCGGCATGCGAAACGTATCAGCATGCACTTTATCTATGACAAGATCGAACGAGAAAAGATGATCAATGGCTGGCTTGAAGGCTTCGAAGAAAACCTGAGCGAGGAACAGTTCATTCTGCTGAAGCCCAAAATCGATGCATTCAATTCTGCCTTCACGGATACCATTAAGGGCGATGTGGTGGTCATCGATTTTCTCGCCGATGCAACAACCATTGTCACCACCAACAACCATGAAAAAACGCGGATCAATGGCGCGAATTTTCAACGCGCCGTGTTGTCGATATGGTTAGGTGAAGAACCTGCTGATCACAGCCTCAAGGCCGCGATGCTCGGGGGCGAACAAGATTAACTCGGCTGAAGGCCGGACAGATAGCAGGCTCGCCATATTCAATCATGATTGAACCGGGCTATACCAGAATTGCTCCTGACTGATGACAGTTTTTTAGTGCAGGTTTATGTAATGAATAGCAGGAAACAGTATTGAAACGATGAAACGGTGGTTATCCGACAAGTTAGCCTTTTTTCGCTACACCCATGGGCGTGGCTGGTTAGTACACGCACGTTACTGGTGGTACACCAGCAAACGCGAACGTGTCGTCGTGGGCCTGGTCATTGTCGTTGTCTCTACAGTCGTCGGTGCCACGGCGCACTTAAGTCTTGCTAGTGAACGTGAAAGACGTGAACTGTTCTGTCTCGCCATCAATATCTACCACGAAGCCCGCGGCGAACCCAAAGCTGGCCAGTATGCCGTTGCCGAGGTGACGTTAAATCGCGTCAAGTCAAAGCATTACCCGGAATCAATCTGCAAAGTGGTTTATCAGAAAAACTGGGATACGATACGCAAACGCTATGTCAGTGCCTTTTCCTGGACAGAACTGGACTATGCGATCAATGTGAATTCAAAGTCCTGGTTCGAAGCGATGAATATCGCCGAACGCGTCTACCGCGGTGAACATCAACCCCGCGTTGAGGGCGCGCTTTTCTATCATGCCCGCCATATCAAACCCAGCTGGGCGCGGAAAAAGAAAGTCAAAGCTAAAATCGGCAAGCATATTTTTTACTAGTAGCCGTTGCTGGTTTAAATAACCAACTCCGGCGCCGTGCCGGTGATCGAAATATGATGGGCTGGATTTCCGCACCCCAGGAATGACAAAAGAAAGATGGTGCCGATGGCCGGACTCGAACATTTTGCCTGGAGCAAAATG
>JASFLV010000004.1:0-20131 GCA_050117915.1 Thioalkalispiraceae bacterium
TTATACACTAAGGCCCAGACTCCGCTCGCCGCGGGCAATGCCTGAGACACCGGAGCGTACCGTTTCGATAATATCCTGCCCCTGGATTGCCTCAATAAAAGCATCAAGTTTCTCGTTGGTACCTGTCAGTTCGATAATATAAGTGGTGTCAGTTACATCGATGATGTGCCCCCGAAACACATCCGATAATCTTTTCAGCTCATCGCGCTTAACTGCATCATCTGCAGTGACTTTAATCAACATCAACTCGCGTTCGATATGCATACCTTCAGTGATATCGGCAAGTTTTACTACATCGACGAGCTTATTAAGCTGTTTGGTAATCTGTTCGATTATGTTATCTGAACCGCTAGTCACAATCGTCATTCGTGATAATGACTCATCTTCTGTCGGGGCGACGGTTAAAGATTCGATGTTGTAACCACGCGCTGAAAACAGACCCGCGACTCGCGATAGCGCGCCGGACTCATTTTCCATTAGCATTGAGATAATATGACGCATCAGGCCAGTTCCCTGTCAGGTGACATATGCATTTGGTTGTGGGGTTTCCCCGAAGCGATCATTGGATAAACGTTTTCAGTTTGATCCGTAATGAAATCCATAAACACCAGGCGGTCCTTCATCCCAAACGCCTCTCGAATCGCACCTTCCACATCGCCGGGCTTTTCAATCCGCATACCAACGTGACCATAACTTTCCGCCAGTTTCACAAAATCTGGCAACGCCTCCAAATATGAATGTGAGTAACGACTTTCATAAAAGAATTCCTGCCACTGACGTACCATTCCCATATAACGATTGTTCAGCGTCAGCACTTTAATCGGCAACATATATTGCAAAGCCGTCGATAACTCCTGGATACACATCTGGATGCTGGCTTCACCGGTTACACAGGCAACATCAGCATTGGGGTGCGCGAGCTTGGCACCAATTGCCGCGGGCAAACCAAAACCCATGGTGCCGAGGCCTCCGGAATTGATCCAGTGATAGGGGCTTTTGAATTTATAGAACTGTGCAGCCCACATTTGATGCTGACCAACATCAGAAGTGACATAGGCATCGCCTTGTGTCACTTCATATAATTTTTCAACCACGTACTGCGGTTTGATGATTTCACTCTTGCGATTGTAGGCCAGACAATCTTTACTGCGCCAATGATCGATTTGTTTCCACCAGGCAGACAAAGCCTTTTCATCTGGCTTGTCCACACTATCCAGTGCCTGCAACATATCCGTCAGGACACTTTTCACATCCCCCACAATAGGCACATCCACTCTTACGTTTTTCGAGATAGATGAAGGGTCAATATCGATATGGATGATTTTGGCACCCGGACAAAAATGCTTAACATCACCCGTCACCCGGTCATCAAAGCGCGCCCCGATCGCGACCAGCACATCACACTCATACATGGCCATATTGGCTTCATAGGTACCGTGCATACCCAGCATACCCACGAACTGCGCGTCAGTACCGGGGTATCCACCCAACCCCATCAGGGTGTTAGTGACCGGGTAGCCCAGTTTCCTGGCAAACTTGGTCAACTCTTTATCGGCCTTGCTCAGAATCACCCCACCACCAGTGTAGAGCATGGGCCGCTTGGCAGAGACAATCAGCTCGATGGCCTTCTTGATCTGACGAGCATTGCCTTTGGCAGTCGGATTATAAGAACGCAGTTCGACTGATTTCGGATATTCGTACGGCACCTTAATGCTCGGGTCGGTAATATTCTTGGGAATATCCACTACGACTGGGCCTGGACGTCCGGTTGTCGCAATGTAAAAGGCCTTTTTCAGAGTTTTGGCAATATCATTGACATCCTTAACCAGAAAATTGTGTTTTACACAGGGACGCGTAATCCCTACTGCGTCAACCTCCTGGAAGGCATCGGAGCCGATATAGGCTGTCGGGACCTGGCCAGTAATCACCACCATGGGAATGGAGTCAAGATGGGCAGTGGCAATCCCGGTGACCGCATTGGTCGCCCCTGGCCCGGATGTCACCAGGCAGACCCCGGGCTTACCGGTCGCGCGGGCATAGCCATCTGCAGCATGGGTGGCTCCTTGTTCGTGACGCACGAGAATATGGCGAACGTCATCCTGCTTGAATAAAGCATCATATATATGGAGTACCGCTCCACCTGGATAGCCAAAGACGTATTCAACACCTTCGTCCTTCAAAAACTGGACGACGATATCCGCGCCATTTAATTCCACAAAAGTCTCCCAAAGACAAAAAATGCCCGAAAACGGGCCTGGATCGCGCCTTCTCGCCTTAATACTGAGCAGGACGCGGAAAGGATAAGAAACTACTTATTTTCACAGACGAGGTCAAGATAAGTAAGTGTAATCAATGCCTTTCTAACCCAAATGAGATAGATCTTTCTCTTTTCACAAGCGCACCAGGGTCGGGTTCGCGACGCAGATCACACACCTTGAGTATTTCCTGTGTTAAACCATAATTTACATAATAATCAGAACATTGCATACTGGTTTAACTCAGAATTGGCGGATTGACCTATGAAAGACTTCATCAAGATTTGTATCGCAACAGGCCTGAGCCTGCTTGTTTCAACAGCTTTTGTTTCGACCACAGCCCAGGCTGCTGGTATGTATAAATGGACGGATGAGCAAGGCAATGTCCATTATTCTCAGCATCCCCCGCGCGACAAACAGTATGAAAAAATGAAGGTGGACAGAGGCAAGCCCCGCTACGGCAGTCAAAGTTCCACCTCTTCCAGCAGTCCGGCTCCATCCACTGGCCAGGCTTCAGGACAAGACAGCGGTTCCACAACTGTCGAAGACGAAATTGCCAAAAATAAGGAGATCCGCAAAAAGAACTGCGCTGCCGCCAAAAAGAACCTGCAAGTCTTCCAGGTATACCGTCGTGTCAAAGGCGAAGACGGAAAGATACGGGTAGTGAGCAAACAAGAAAAAGAAGAGCAAATACAGCGTTCAAAAGAAGCGATTCGCGAGTTTTGTGATTAATGCCTTACTTAAAGATACAGAGTAACCAGGCGCTGGAGACGAACGCCGCTAACAGTTTTATTGAAAAAGCCTCCGCTTTAGTAGCGGAAAAGCTTGGCAAACCAGAGCGCTATGTGATGGTGGCGATAGACCCTCCGGTACCTATGTTATTTGCCGGTACAGATGATCCGGCTGTTTTTATGGAACTCAAAAGTATTGGCCTGTCCGAATCACAAACCCCGGAATTATCCGGTGCCCTTTGCGAACTGGCACACGACACCCTGGGGGTAAACCAGGATCGAGTCTATATCGAGTTTGCCGATGCTCCCAGAAAGATGTGGGGCTGGAATGGAGCCACTTTTTAACCTCTCCCGATGAAAAAGCTGCTGTTTTTCCTTGTTATCATCGTCGTTGCTGGTGGACTCTTCATATACCTGAATCCAGAATACCGGGCCTGGTTTGAGCGCCAGTCTGATCAGCTCCTGCCAGATGAAGTCACTCATTCAAAAGCCTATCGCTGGCGTGACCGTAATGGCCAATGGCAACTGAGTGACAAGCCTCCAGCCGAAGGGATTGATTACGAAATGGTGGAATATCATAAAGATACCAATGTGATTCCATCCGAAAAACTGACCGGTAAGTCAGATGAGTAAATATGCTGGTCTAAACCTGTACCTTCACCCAGCTCTGCCTTTAAAATAACCCACTGACTAACAACAAGAATTTGTAAAGCTATGCGCGCCTCACAATTACTCATTGCTACTGTTAAAGAAACCCCTGCGGACGCAGAAGTCATCAGTCATAAACTCATGTTACGCGCTGGCATGATCAGGAAACTGGCTGCCGGCCTTTATACCTGGTTACCCCTTGGTCTGCGTGTGTTACGTAAGGTTGAGAAAATCGTGCGTGAAGAAATGAACAAAGCAGGCGCTCAGGAAGTATTGATGCCTGCAATCCAGCCTGCCGAATTGTGGGAAGAATCAGGACGCTGGGATAAATATGGTCCCGAGCTACTCAGGGTCCACGATCGCCATGATCGCGAGTTTTGCTATGGCCCTACGCATGAAGAAGTGATTACCGATCTGATCCGCAACGAGATCAGAAGTTATAAGCAGCTTCCCAGCAACTTTTATCAGATCCAGACCAAGTTTCGTGATGAGATCAGGCCCCGCTATGGCATCATGCGGGCACGCGAATTCCTGATGAAGGATGCCTATTCATTTCACCTGACCCAGGAATCGCTTGAAGAAACCTATCAATTAATGCACCAGACTTATTGTCGGATCTTCGATCGGATTGGTCTTGCCTACCGCCCTGTTCAGGCCGATACCGGTTCGATTGGCGGTCACGCTTCCCATGAGTTTCACGTCCTCGCCGATTCAGGTGAAGATGCCATTGCCTTTAGCAGTGAGAGTGATTATGCCGCAAATGTAGAACTGGCGGAGGCCAGCAAACCAGAAACCAGCAAACAGAAAGCCACCCAGGACCTGCAGACGGTTGATACGCCAGGGCAAAAAACCATTGAAAGTGTCAGTCAGTTCCTGAACATTGAAGCTTCCCAGTGCCTCAAAACCCTCCTGGTTGAAGGCGAAGAGACGCCGGTGGTTGCCCTGGTGTTACGCGGTGACCATGAGTTGAATGCCGTTAAGGCAGAAAAACTGGACAGGGTCGCAGCACCTCTTACATTTGCCAGTGAAGAAGAAATTAAAAAGGTTGCAAACTGTGAGCCGGGATCGATTGGACCGGTGGGACTGGATATTCCGATCATCGTTGATCATAGCGCTGCAGTGTTAACTGACTTCGTCACCGGCGCGAATCAGGATGATAAACATCTGACAGGTGTAAACTGGGGCCGAGACCTGCCAGAGCCCGAGAGTGTTGATATTCGGAATGTCCGTGAAGGTGATCCGAGCCCTGATGGCAAGGGTATAATACAGATCAAACGAGGTATCGAAGTCGGTCACATTTTTCAGTTGGGGCAGAAATACTCTGAGGCAATGAAGGCCAATGTACTGGATGCTAATGGCAAGGCTACGACATTGACCATGGGCTGTTACGGAATAGGCGTTTCACGTGTCGTTGCGGCCGCCATAGAACAAAACCATGACGATAAGGGCATCATCTGGCCTGATGCCATTGCCCCCTTCGAAGTTGTCATTTTAGCGATGAATATCAAAAAATCAGGCCGTGTCCGCCAGGCAGCAAATGACTTATATGCTAAATTATTAGAGGCAGGGGTCGATGTGTTACTTGATGATCGGGGAGAACGACCTGGCATCATGTTTGCCGACATGGAGTTGATTGGTATCCCGCATCGGATAATCGTCGGCGATAAGAGTCTTGACAATAATGTCTATGAGTATAAATCCCGTCATGGTGGTGACGCTGAAGAAGTCCCTGTCGAGCAGATTACAGAATTCATCCGTGGAAAACTGGCAAACAATGGTTAAATAAACATGTATCGTTCATTAATTTTGAACTTTTTGTTATGCGGGCTCTTTATTTCTTCCGCTCATGCCTCCCAGCAACAGGTCATAACACCTGAGTTACGCAACCTGTTAAAAACTGCGATCACAGAATCCGATAGCTTCCGTGACAAGTTTGAGGCAGAAGTCTGGCTGATTGACATGTCCAACCGGCTTAAACCATTTATCAAGAATGATGAGAAACGCATCGCCCTGCTAAAGCAAGTCCACTATGAGGCGACACGTGCCAAATTACGCCCCGAACTGGTCCTGGCCGTAATCGAGGTAGAAAGCCGTTTTGACAAGTTTGCAATCTCTCATGCGGGTGCACTGGGCCTGATGCAGGTTATGCCTTTTTGGCTGGATGAAATAGGTCGACCGGAGGATAACCTGTTTGATATGAAAACAAATTTAAGAATGGGCTGTACCATACTACGGCACTATCTGGATAAGGAAGATGGTGACCTGACGCATGCCCTGGCACGTTACAACGGTAGTTTATATAGTCACCGTTACACCAGCAAGGTGTTCAGAGCACTGGATAAACGTTGGCGTTGTATCAATTGCTAAGCGACAGCCTACTAATAGCTGATTTGAAAACTATCTGGTACCTCGGCATTTTCCACTAATTCACACTGTACATTGCTTACATGTGCATGGGCCGGTCCGTCCCACAACCAGGCCTTCATGTGCCCTACCGCCTCGGGCGCACCACAAATCATAACTTCAACATGTCCTTGTGGAATATTTTTGACATGACCGGTTACCCCCAACTTATCAGCTTGTTGCTTTGTTGAAGCACGATAAAAGACCCCTTGTACGATACCGGTAACGATACATATTTCGCAAATGCTCACTCGATAGTTACCTTTGCTGCTAGTCCTGATCTCAATTGTACCTCACCAACATCGAACTCTACTTCTACAGGATAACCGTTGGTCTTATCCTTCGCAGTTATCGGTTCCAGTCCAACTAAAGTAATCGTACCACTGAAACTCCTGCCACCTACCTCGACTTTTGCGGCTTTACCTTTTTTTATATTTGCAATTTTATCTTTGCTGACCAGCATCGTTGCCAACATTTTATTTGCAACTGCTATGCTGATCAGTGGTTCCTGCTTATACTCTGTAGCGATAATCTGCCCTGGCTGTGCATTTCTAATGAGTACAACTGCAGCAAAAGGTGCCCTGATCGCACTATACTTCAATTCATACTTTCTGGCAGCAAGTGCTGCACGCGCATTTTCATACTTTGCCCTGGCTCTTATATAACCATTCTTTGCCATTTGTAAATCATGCTGTGACAATACTGTGCGCTCGTAAAGTTCAATGGCGCGATCGCGTTCCCGTTCAGCTTCCTTTAATTCTTCTTCAACACTTGCAAGTTTTGCCTTGTACTCTGCAACCCGCGCTCTGAAAACTGAATCATCCAGTTGAACTAAGCTATCACCCTTGCTGACCCTGTCGCCTACTTCAACATTCACCTTATCCACAATACCACTTACAACCGTTCCCAATTCAGTCCGCTGAGACCAGTTCAGAACCGCATCATATTCAGCCGACCATGAGTATGAAGAATACAGCACCATAAGCAGACAACTAATGCCTGTTAGATATTTCTCTTTCATGTTGGAATATTTTTTCATTGTTCCTCCCGAAGTGATTCTTCAGGTTGGTTAATCCGCTTATCCAGATCCAGTTCAAGATTGGCTGTTAGCAAATCCATTCTGTACCAGGCCAAAGCTAACTTATAATCAGTTTGTGCAGATTTAAGTTGAGCATCGGTTAAATCTGTCATGCTAAAACCAAGATCAGCTTTAACCTCCATTTCATACAAAGCTCGGCTTCTTTCCAGTTGAATCTCCCGCAGATACAATAGAACTTCCATTTCCTCACGCTTAACAGTCAACTCTTCAATTTGATGCCAAAGCCGTAGTATGTCCTGACGCAAAATCGACTTCGCTTTTTGCAATTGTGCACGAGCTGTGTATACACGTGATAACATGGCGGCAACATCAGCATCCTTGTGTGGCTTATGTAAATTATAAATCAGTGAAAGCTCGGCACGGACGTCATCTTCACTTCCAAAGTCACCCTCATAGGCATAGGCTTCCAGCCTGCCCTTTAGCTCAGGCCCATCACTGTTTCGTGCGGCTTCCAGGTCCTTTTCGGCGGCACGCAAATTATGTCGTAAGGCATTGATGTGCAGGTTTTTTTCGAGTGCCTTTTGCTGTAATTCTTCCACCTCGGGCAGATCTCTATTCAACGCATCAAGCTGAGGCATTGCCAGGGTTGCAGGTAGCTGTCCGGGTCTGTTGAGTGCTTCAGCCAGGGCAGCACGAGTCTCACGTTGCTGGTTTTCACTTTCGTAGCGCGCAATACGCAGTTCCTGGTATTCTGCCTCGCGCCGCAAGACATCCAGGTCAGTCTTTTGGCCGAGTTCACGCCGATCCCTTTCTTTATCGAAGTTCACATAACCAACTGCCATTGCCTCATTGTATAAACTGAATTTGAGATCTGCTAATAGCACATCAAAGTATGCCCCGAGTATCTCCATACGGCGTCTCGCTCTTGCATCATGATAAGCAAGAACACGGCTATTCTGGATTTCCTCTGCACCTTCCAGGAGTAAGCCTGTGTAACCAAAATCATAAAATGTCTGAGATGCAATTATTCCGGCACGCACGTGATCCTGTCTGCCGATAAAACCACTAGGTTGCTGAGCCGAATAGGCACTTATATCAAGATCAAGATTTAGATTGTTAGCCGCCTCTATACTTTGCCGGCTGGCTTCAGCACTTAGGATCTCGGCATCCTTCAATAATAAATCGGGATGTGCTTCATCAGCTAGCGATAGTGCATGCTCCAGAGTGAGAGGGTCAGGTAGTTTATGGTTGGGTTTTTGATCTGCATTAGTAGCTGCATGCACAAAAATCGAACTTAGTAGCACTAGCATTTTAAATAGAGAGCGCATAAATGAATTTTTATACTTGGTCTTCCAGCAAATTAGGTATTAACGTTTATTTTAACGACGTTGTTGTCGTTTATAGCGAATAAACGGCATTTTTTTGTAGGCATCCTCAACAACATACTCACCCATCATCAGGAATTCCTCAACGCCATTGGTCTTACCAATATGCCGATGAACGCGTTTACCGTTCAAATCAAAAAACGCGATTACGGGTGTTGCCCTGACCCTGTTTTCTTTGAAGGCAAAATCTTTTTGCTTCAAGGATTTACCCTTGAAATTAACCATTTCGACATCGCCCTCAATATCGATAGTAATATTAATAAAATGCTTCCTGAAATACTGCTGTACTTCTGGCTGATTTAACACATTCATTTTCATATAATGGCAAAAAGGACATTCATCCATTTCAAAAAAGACCAGTACACCAGACTTGTTTTCTTCCTTTGCCCTGGCCAGCTCTTCAGTCATATCTCCCCAGGTTTCATCAAAAAAATGTTTATACGGATCACGAGGTTCACCTGCATATGAGGTTGTCGATAGTGAGACTACAAGCACCAATAAAATGAATCTAAGCCCATTAATCATGTTATTTTTTACTCAACTTTGCTTTTGCAGATATTACAGATTCTAACCAGTGCATATCTACAACACCAATTTTTGTTTCAACCAATTTACCTTCAGGGGAAATTATAAAGGTCGTGGGTAAGCCACGAACCCGTCCAAACGGTGGGGTTCGATTCAAATTAGCTTTAAGAATTGGATAAGATATGAAATATTCGTCCACAAAGTTTTTCAAGTAATCATCATCAACATTCTCGTAGTTGACCCCCAATACTACCGCGCTGGTTTTGGCGTGCTTGTCGTGGAACTCAACAAGTTCAGGAATTTCGTCCAGACAGGGCGGGCACCATGTTGCCCAATAGTTGACAATCACCCACTTGCCTTTGTAGTCGGTAAGGTTATGTACCTTGCCATTGAGATCCCTGGAAGAAAATTCAATGTCTCCAGCATATAAGGAGAACGGCATCAACAATAACAAAATGAGAAACAACCCAGGTTTTATGAACATTGAGAGCTACCCGCATCTTAAGTGCACTAAATATAAGACAATTCTAAATGACAGGAATTCAATAAAAAAGGGACCCGAAGGTCCCTTTTTGACTATCCCTGATGGAAAAAAGTCTTACTGGGCTAAATAAGCCTTATCAGACTCTTCAACGACACCCAGCGACCAGGCTCCGCGAGTCTTGGCATGAGTCACTGCTGCACTTGACTCAGCTGCGGATGGGTTAGTATTGATATCAAAAACCTGGCCTGGATAAATCAGGTCAGCATCTTTAATTTTGCCGCTATTGGCTTTATAGATTAATGGCCATTGATAAGGGTTGTTGTAAATACCCGGCTTGGCTGAAATATTCCAGAGATTATCGCCTGAAATAACCGCATATTGTCCACTACCCGCTGTGACTGGCGCAGCTGGTGGGGCACCGCCAAACATGTCGGCAATACGCGCACGTTCGGTATTATATTGTTCAACCGCAATTTCTGCCTGGCGCTTGGCCTGATTGGCCAGTTTAATGGCTTTATCATAATCGCCATCGGCCAGTGCTTTTTCAGCTTTCTTGATCATCTTGCCCGTATCACGCCATTCGTAGCCTACCGCTTTGGCTTCTTTGTTGGCTTGTTTCGCTGCTGCAATTGCATCTTTAGCTGCCTGCTCAGTTGCACCGCCTGTATCTTCAGTTGTTGTACAACCCACTGCCACGGCGAATACAAGGGCAACTAAACCGGTCAATTTAAGCATATTCTTAATTCTCATTTTGTTTTGCTCCACTCTCTCTGGTTAGCCAGAATTTTAGATAAAAATGATGACGATATTGTAATAAATCTTAAAATTATTTGGTCTCAACGTATCAACCGGGCCAGTAACTGTCAAGGAATTAGAACTGGCCTTGAACACAGTTCTGGGACAATATTACCCAATATTTTAATGGTTATTTTTGCCGGCTAAGTGCCTGTTGCCGAGCCTTGATGGCATATTGCTGGGCAGAAACAGCATATTTGCGCGCCTGTACATAATCCCCGGACTCAAGCGCCTCTGTCGCCTGCTCCATCAACTTTTCAGCCGTCTCCAGGTGCCCAGGAGCATAAATCTCGGCTTTGACCTCGACAGCCGAGGCGATAGTCTGCCTGGCGTTGCTCATTTCCTGCACAGGTGCAGACGTTGCACAACCAACAAGCAAGATGACAAAAGCACATGATTTGAGCCATGTTTTAGTGCTATAAAAAAATTGAACTGACATGCAGTGCCCGGGCTGTGATCTTCTTCAAGGTCAGGAATAAAAGCCAAGCTATCACTGCCCTCAAATGCTGTCAACCTGGCCGAAAATCGAGCCAAGCTTGCCATTCATCACCCCTATTTTGAGACCACACAAAAATCAAAAAACCTGTAAAATCACTCCACGCGATAATCTCAAAAGAGGTTCTTATGTCAGTCACTATTTACCATAACCCACGCTGCTCCAAATCACGTCAAACCATGGAGGTTCTTGAAGAACATGGGATCAAACCGGATGTTATTGAATATTTAAAAACACCACCTGACACGAAAACTCTAAAAAAAATAATTGACCTGCTCGGCATAGAGGCAAGGCAATTGCTTCGTACCCAGGAAGCCGAGCTTGTGCAAGCCGGTCTAACAAAAGAAGGGGTAAAAAGGAATGAATACAGTGAGGAGCAACTTATTGAAGCCATGGTAAAGTTTCCAAAACTCATTGAACGACCTATCGTGGTAAGCAATGGCAAGGCAGTCATTGGTCGTCCTCCTTCACAAGTTCTCGACATTATTTAGGAACTGCTTATGTCTGAAATCCTAGTCCTTTATTACAGCCGCTATGGCGCAACGGCACAATTGGCCAGACAGATTGCCCGTGGTGTCGAACAGGTTGATGGCATCCATGCACGCTTGCGCACGGTTGCTCCAGTCTCAGCCGAGTCTGAAGCAGTCGCCCCCCCTGTTCCAGAAGAAGGTGCACCCTATGCCCAGCTGGACGATCTACAGGAATGTATTGGCATGGCCATGGGCAGCCCGACACGCTATGGCAATATGGCAGCTGCACTGAAGTATTTTATTGACTCAACAAGTCCGCTCTGGTTATCCGGTGCCTTGATCAATAAACCGGCAACGGTCTTTACCTCCACTTCATCCTTACACGGTGGTCAGGAGTCGACCTGTTTGAGCATGATGTTACCCCTCTTTCATCATGGTATGACTTTGTTAGGAGTACCATATAGTGAACCGAGCTTAATGAAAACCCAGAGCGGCGGTACCCCTTACGGGGTCACGCATCATGCGGGAATAAATAGTGACAAACCATTAAGTGAAGATGAAATCAATATGTGTCAGGCGATCGGGCAACGTTTGTCGGTCCATGCAAAGGCGATGCTGGAGCAGGGATTAATTAAGGTATGAAGGAGAAATTTCGGACCTGGCATAATATTACGCTGTTCAGTTATGTCGGGCTGTTAGTTACGATCATTGTCTGGTATTTTTTTGTTTCACCACCACAATATACTCTTTCAGTAATTTTCAGCGTAACATTCGTAGTCATTTTGTTATTACCTGCAGCAGGCCTGTTAAAACAGCGAACAAAGGTATACATGTGGAGTAGTTATCTGATCCTGATTTATTTCTTGCATGCAGTTATCGAAACCTGGGCTAACGCAGATGAAAGAGTTCTGGCAATCCTGGAACTATCTTTCAGTTGTCTCTACTTTGTCGCCGCTACGATGTGCTTTCGATACTCGCGGCAACTGGCCAAACAACAGGAACTATAAGCCCAGGCACTCTTTCAGAAACGGAATGGTTAACTTTCGTTGTGCCTGTAAACTGGCATCATCAAGTCGGTCAAGAATAACAAACAGATTTTGCATATCGCGTGGACAGTGCTTAAGTAAATAAGCAGCAACCTCATCGGGTAAATCAAACCCTCGTTGTCTGGCACGCAGGGACAATGCGGTGACTTTGTCTTCGTCAGCCAGCTCCTGTACCTGAATGGTCACGCCCCAGGTTAAACGCGAGACAAGATCTGGTAACTGGATACCGATCTTTTTCGGCGCGTCATGAGCACTAATGCGTAACTTCTTACCTGTATCACGTAACCGATTAAATAGATCGAACAGGGCTTCTTCCCATTCAAGTTTGCCTGCTAGTTGCTCCACATCATCCAGGCAAATCAAATCAAAACTTTCCAGCCCTTCAAATATTTCCGGCTGCCACTGCTCAAGTTCCTGTAATGGAAGATAAATAGAGTTTGCTTGTGAGTGGCACAGTGCCTGCGCTAAATGTGTTTTGCCCGTTGCCTGCCTGGACCAGTAGTAAACAAACGGTTCATCTGAGTTCAGCAGAGCGACAAGTTGCTCGTTGCCCGTGGTAATATAATTATCAAACGTAGCAGCTTCATTCAGTTTTATATTTAACGGGATCTGATAGGCAGACATGGACTATCCAGAATACATCGTGCTGGATTTATATTGCTCATGTAGATAGCGCAGGATGACCACAATAATGGCGGCAACCGGGAGCGCCAGTAACACACCCAGAAACCCAAACAGTTGTCCACCTGCCAGTACTGCAAAGATGACCGCAACAGGGTGCAGGCCAATTCGGTCGCCTACCAGTGCAGGTGTCAACACCATACCTTCCAGCATCTGGCCAACCATAAACACGATCCCGACATAAACCAGATGTGTTATATCGCCAAACTGCATGATTGCAGCTATTCCGGCAATAACGATCCCTACGATAAAACCCAGGTAAGGTACAAAACTGACCAGACCTGCAATCATCCCAATCAACAGTGCCAGTTCAAGTCCAACGATTCCCAATCCAACACTGTAAATCAAACTCAAGGCTAACATGACTAATAGTTGGCCTCGCAGGAATGAACCCAATACTTCATCCGACTCTTTAGTGATCTTCTTGATGACTGGTTCACTTTTACGGGGCAGCATTTCACAAATACGCGCCACCAGGATATCCCAATCACGTAACAGGTAGAAAGCCACCACCGGAATCAATACCAGGTTTGCAGCAACCTCGGCAAGAAAGGCACCGGAGCGACTGATAGAAGTTAATACCGTCGTGACGACTCCACCCGCCTCTTTCCAGTTAACTTGCAAACTTTCCCTGAGTTTTGCCGGATCGACGACGATGTCCAACCCGAAACGCGCGTTCAGCCAGGGGATCAATTTAGTTTGGATGGTTTCAATATAAGCAGGGATCTTCTGTCCTAAGATGACAATCTGTTTTTCCAGCATGGGTACCAGGATAATTAATGCAACAACGGCAAACAGCGTCAACACCAGAAACACAATGATCACTGCCAGTGTCCTGGATAGTTTATACCCCTCGAGACGGTCAACCAGGGGGTCCCCAATATAGGCAAGTACTGCCGCAATCATAAAAGGCGTCAGGACCGGCGCCAGTAAATAGATCAGCACGCCGCTAATGATAAATATCGTCAGCCAATACCATTTGTTTGAATCCGTCATAACCGGTTTTCTCCCCGCGTGGCATCCATGGCGCGTTTCGACCAGATAATGATATAGGTAAGGCCACTCAACATGGATGTGATAGCAACAATATAAATGATTGTCAGGATGAACCACTCAGGTATATCTGACATCGGTAGATCAGACAATGAAAACAACATTAATAGAACCAGGAAGATCTGCGCCGCGGTATTGAGTTTACTGACCAATAAAGGACTCATGGTAATGTCCTGTACGAGGAGTCGATATGCAAGTGCGCCAAGTACGATAACCAGATCACGTCCAATAACGATAGCGACTAACCAGACTGGCAAGTGGCCCAACCAACCCAGCATGAAATAACTGGCAGTCATCAACAATTTATCACCCATCGGATCCAGGTATCCTCCGAGTTTTGTAGTCCAGTTGAAGCGACGCGCCAGATAGCCATCCAGCCCATCTGACACGCCTGCAATAAAAAATAATGACAGCGCGTAGCTAAACTGGTTATCCCATATCAGGTATACCGTGGGAATTACCAACAAGATGCGCAATACACTGATTATATTCGGGATGAATCTCACGGGACGAGTCGATACACGAGATCAGGTTTCACTTTATAGCTATCCAGCTCGGTTGTCGGATTCTGAGGCTGAATGGGTGTTTCTGTCACCTCGGGTGCCTGGCTTACCAGGGTATGACCGAGAGCAACGGCGCGTGCTAGACCCAGCCTGCCCTGTGGGGTTATCAATTTAAAAATCGCATGATTGTCAGCCAGGTAATACGGTTGTACGGAGCTGACATTCGCCAGTTTTTGCAAGTAAGCCAGGCTACGATTGTAATCAGCGAGTGTCTTGATGTCCTGAACCTTGATTAATACCGTTCCAGCTTCGGCCTGATTGACCGAGGCATAACGTGAGGAAAGCAGCTCAGCCGTATTATCGATACCAGGAAAAAGTACTTCCTGTAAATCAGCCCCGGCAATCGACCAATCCTGACGGCGACTATCTGAATATAATGACCAACGTGCATTCCAGTAATTACCGCTACCCTTGTAAACACGACCGACTAACACCGCCTCAGTCTGATAGCGTTCCGAGGCCTGCATGATGGTTGACTCAAAATTTCCCCAGACATCACTGGTACGCAAGGCGGTGCGGTCTTTAAGATCCAAGAGAGGTAAGCGCAGTGGCACCCCGCGCCGGCGTGAATGCTGTAACAGGAACTCTTTTGCCTGATGCTGTGAGTTATTTCCGATTAGTTCACGACGACCCTTGCGATCGATAACCAACCAGACCAGCGTGGCAGGCCGCGTTGAACCCCAGGCAGCAATATTATTGCTGCGTAGCAAGCGAGTGACCGCAGCTTCATCAAAGCGGACCCAGAAAATTAAATTCCGGTCCTGGTCCTCTTCAGGTTTGGGCTGGTATTTGAGATACCGATACTGCTGTGCATAACGGGTAGCAAGCTCAATCGCCTCCTGGATATTCGGATAATCTGTCGATTGGGCAATATCAACCCGGCCTGAGACACGAATTAGCACCTGCATGAAAGCCTGGCGCAGCGCCTCGGTCCGCTCCTCTCTAGACTGACTGGTGACCAGCACCTTCGACTCATACAGGCCCTCAACCGTATCAGCCTGCGCTGACAGCGAAATTTGCGCTATCCAGGCAATCAGAATGGCGATAGTCAGATATTTCCAGCTATCTCTTACTAAATTCACAACACTCAACATATTTGCGGTAAAAGAACAATAATTTTTGTAGTGCACCTGCTGATTCCCTGCTTGTCGGCAAATTGATAAACTACCCTATTATTACCTACTGTCCGAGCACAAAAAAGGTGCAATAACGAGGAGTTGTGAGTGTCGCAACAAAAAACCAGTCCAAATGAGTCTTCAGGTCTCAGTTATCGTGATGCGGGCGTCGATATCGATGCCGGTAATGCACTTATTGACCGTATCAAACCCTTAACAAAACGCACCCTGCGTCCCGAAGTTCTCGGTAACCTGGGTGGCTTTGGGGCCCTGTTTGAACTCGACCTGAGCAAATACAAGGCACCGGTACTGGTCGCAGGTACTGACGGCGTCGGCACCAAGCTCAAACTCGCCTTGCGACTGGGAATTCATAACACCGTGGGTATTGACCTGGTGGCCATGTGCGTCAACGATTTAATTGTACAGGGCGCTGAGCCCCTGTTTTTTCTCGACTACTATGCCACTGGCAAACTAAGCGTTGACGTTGCATCAGAAGTCATCGAGGGTATTGCCAAAGGATGCGAGATATCTGGTGCCGCCCTGATTGGCGGCGAAACCGCAGAAATGCCGGGAATGTATCAAGAAGGCGATTATGACCTGGCGGGTTTTTGTGTCGGTGCCGTGGACAAGTCAAAAGTCATCGACGGTCAGACGGTTAAAGCCGGACAGGCGATTATCGGCTTGAGTTCCAGTGGACCTCATTCCAATGGTTACTCACTCATCAGAAAAATCATCGACCACGTCAATGCTGATGTAGCCCAGGATTTTCATGGCAAGCCATTAGGCGAGGCTCTGCTGACCCCCACCCAGATTTATGTCAAGCCGTTATTGTCATTGTTCGAAAAAACCACCGTCCATGCTCTGGCACATATCACCGGTGGTGGGCTACTGGAAAACATTCCGCGCGTATTACCTGAGAATACCCAGGCAGTGATCGATAAAACCAGTTGGCAACGCCCTGTCATTTTTGACTGGCTCCAGGAAAACGGTAAAGTTGCTGAAGACGAGATGTATCGGACCTTCAATTGCGGTATCGGCATGACCCTGGTCGTTGATCAGGCTGATGTTGAGAGAACTATCCAGCATTTCTCGAACCAGGATTTTGATGCCAAGCTTATCGGTCAGATCGAACCTCACACTGGTACCCCTCAGGTCATTATTCAATAAATATGTCATTCCCCCTGAAACTTGTTGTGCTAATTTCGGGTAGTGGCACTAACCTGGGTGCAATCATTCGTGAGATCCAGACGGGTAATTTGCAATGTGAGATTGCTCAGGTGATCAGCAACCGGCCCAACGCTTATGGACTCACCCGGGCACAACAGGCCAATATCCCCACTACCGTCATAGATCATAAAGATTATGATTCCCGTGAAGCCTTTGATCAGGCATTAAGCGATACCATTGATCACTACCAACCGGACTTGATTGTCCTGGCCGGATTTATGCGTATTCTCAGCAATCAGTTCGTTGAACATTACCTGGGAAAAATGATTAATATTCATCCTTCACTGCTGCCAAAATACCAGGGGCTGAATACCCATAAACGTGTTTTACAGGCGGGCGACACCAAACACGGTGTCACCGTCCATTATGTTACCTCTGAACTGGATAGCGGACCGATAATTTTGCAGGCCACGGTGCCCGTGCTTCCAGACGATGACGAACATTCACTCAAACAACGTATTCACCAGGCTGAGCATCAGATTTACCCCGAGGCAATTCGCCGGATTGCTGCTGGTCAGGTTACGTTCAGGAATAATCAGGTCTACTACAATGAACAACCGATTACTGAGCTGCAGCGCCAGTTTGAGGTGGACATCGACTAGAACGTCTAAGTAGCGAAGAAAAACATGCAAAAATATAACCGTCTCTTTTTATCGAGTATGTGGACAGTGACCTTGTTTCTCCTGACTGCAAACCAGAGCCTTGCCGGTTTGCTCGAGACCGGTTTTGAGGCCAGTTATGAAGTCTCACACAATGGTATTTACCTGGGTGATTCGGTACGCAACCTGGAGAATAAAGATCAACAAAGCCGGGTTTATCGTTCCCACACCAGTCCCAAGGGTCTAGTCAAGGCCTTTGTTTCAGACATTATCGACGAAACCAGTCACATCAGCCGCCATCGTAGCGATTTACGACCAACCGAATATCAATACCATCAACACAGTGGTAAAAAAGAACAAAAATTCACGATTCACTTCGATTGGCAGGCAAAAACCATAACGAACACCTACAGGCAGAAAACCTATCCCTTAACAGCAGGGACACATGACCTGTTGAGTTTTCAAATCCAGTTAATGCTGGATATGCAAGCTGGGAAAAAACAAGTGACCTATACGATTGCTGATAAAAAGCGGGTGGACGACTATCACCTGCAGCGGACGGGTACAGACACGATTGAAACCCCTATGAAAACTTTTACCGCAACAAAACTGGTGAGCAATAAAATTCGCGATAAAATGCAATTCATCATCTGGTGTGCACCCGAACTGGGTTATTTGCCGGTCAAGGTGATGAAAATCGAGGAAGATGGTGATGAATCTGTAATGCTTATAAAGTCGCTCAAGTTAAAATAACAGTTAATCCCCACAGGAATACATCATGTTTTTGGCAGGGTGACCCCTTCCTGCCCCTGGTATTTACCACCTCGATCCTTATAGGATGTCTCACAGACCTCATCAGACTCAAAGAACAACATCTGCGCCACCCCTTCATTGGCATAAATCTTTGCGGGTAACGGCGTGGTATTGGAAAACTCGAGTGTCACATGCCCTTCCCATTCCGGCTCAAGCGGAGTGACATTTACGATAATGCCACAACGGGCATAGGTCGATTTACCCAGGCAGACAGTCAGGACGCTACGCGGGATCCGGAAGTATTCCACCGTGCGTGCCAGGGCAAACGAGTTGGGAGGAATAATACAGACATCGCCTTTGAAGTCGACGAAACTATGTTCGGAAAAATCCTTGGGGTCGACAATTTCGGAATTGATATTGGTAAAGATTTTAAACTCATCAGCACAACGTACATCATAACCATAGCTGGACGTACCAAAGGAGACGATGCGACCACCGCCATTTTCCCGCACCTGACCGGCCTCAAAAGGCTCGATCATATTCTGCTCAGCCGCCATCCGGCGGATCCATTTATCGGATTTAATACTCATGCATGTCTCCCACAAAATTGAGCGACATTATATACAAAAAAGGCAGTGAAATGATTCACTGCCTAATGGAATGTTAGGAAATGTAGATTGTGGTCTCTGGGTAGGCAAAAAGCAGCGCAGAAGCACGGTTAGTTGACTCTAAGAGCAGAAGATTTTGTTCGCTGGCTAGGCGCAGACCGGTTTTGAAAACGGAGTTTTGCACATGGACGTGCTTACATCGCGAGAGGCCAGGGACAAGGTGAGACCGGAGGTCGAGAAGGTGGCCTGGGCCATGGCCAAAGCGACGAATCAAATAGCACATGAGTATTTCAAAATCCGGACCGCAACAACGCCAGCGGGCAAAAGATGCGCTCTTAGTTGTTTTGGATGACGATTTTGGGGAAGGCGGCTGAATAATCTTTCGCCTTCTTCGAGAGCTTCGCGCCAACCCGACGAGCAATCTCTCGATAGATCTCGGCAATCCGACCTTCCGGGTCTGCGACAACTGAGGGTTTACCGCCATCTGTTGATTCACGAATACTGATATCCAAAGGTAACGCGCCCAGCATATCCACATTGTACTGCTCGGCCATGCTCTGACCACCACCTTTACCAAAGATGTGCTCTTCGTGACCGCACTCGGAACAGATATGGATACTCATATTTTCTATAATGCCCAGCACAGGCACCTCAACTTTCTCAAACATCTTCAGACCCTTACGGGCGTCGAGCAAGGCGATATCCTGTGGGGTTGTGACAATCACCGCGCCAGTTACCGGCACCTTTTGCGCCAGGGTAAGCTGGGTGTCACCAGTACCCGGTGGCAGGTCGATAATAAGATAATCAACATCTTTCCACTGGGTGTCATTTAATAATTGTTCCAAAGCCTGAGTCACCATCGGTCCGCGCCAGATCATCGGTGTCTCTTCGTCCACCAGGAAACCGATCGACATCGCCTGGAGGTTATAACTATTCAGAGGTTCAAGGCTCTTGCCATCCGATGATTCTGGTTGCTGATTTACGCCCAGCATGCGTGGCTGACTTGGACCATAGATATCCGCATCAAGAATGCCCACCTTGGCACCTTCAGCCGATAATGCGAGAGCCAGGTTGACAGCCGTCGTTGATTTACCGACACCTCCCTTACCTGAGGCAATGGCAATAATATTTTTCACGCCAGGAATACTCTTGACCCCTTTTTGTGCCGCATGGGAGTCAATCTTGGTCGTAACGTTCACCGCGACGTCTTCAACACCCTCAAGCGTTTTCACAGTTTCCTGGATGTTGCTGGTCA
>JASFLV010000005.1:0-18938 GCA_050117915.1 Thioalkalispiraceae bacterium
ACCGGCTGAGAGATCACTCTTTTCCAACCGTTCTATATTCTTTTCGACAGGATGTGCTTCCCCGGTCAGGGCCGATTCATCGATCTGGAGTTCTTCACTCTCGAGCAGCCGCAGGTCGGCCGGAACCACATTCCCGGCTTCCAGGATCACTACATCGCCGGGCACCAGTTCTGTCGCCGGCAACGTCATGGCCTTGCCGTCACGTATCACGTGGGCATCTGGTGCGGCCATGGCACGTAAGGCCGCCACCGCCCGCTCGGCGCGGTATTCCTGGACGGTACCGATGGTGGCGTTTAACAACACAATCACCAGGATCGCGATCGTATCCTGGGGCTCACCAATAAAGCCGGACACCAGGGCCGCAACCAGCAGGACGAGAATCATGAAATCCTTGAACTGCCCAAACAAGATACCAGTCAGACTTCGACGGCGAGATTCGGGCAGGGCATTGGCCCCGTATTCAGCGCGACGCTGTTGCGCGATGCTGCTTGTCAGTCCCTGTTCAGAGACCTCCAGCTCAGTCAGGACCTCTTCGATTTCCTTTCTGTGCCAGTCTGTCTGCTGCATCTCAATCGCCGGCAATCAGGTAAATGAGTCCAACGGTCACCCCGGCCACGATTAATGTTTGCAAACCACTACGTAACCAGGAGATGTTGGCAATGCGGGCCAGAAACACCCCGAGTAAGAAGATCAACAGGAAGGCCATGACGATCGCGCTATACAGTGGCGATAACGGCAGAATTACACCCCACTGCGCCAGCCAGAGGGGGATAATAATTATTATTGAGATCAATAACGGCGCGAGGCCGTTGACCAGGGCAATCAACATCGGCACCCAGCGGGCTGCGGCACCATGGGCAGATTCCTGTAAGTCGGTCGCCATGGCTTCCTCAAGCTTCAATAACTCGTGGCGACGCTCCGCTGCTTCACTGATATAGGCACTGCTAATCCCGCTCATCCCCAGGGCAATCGCCGCACCTAGACAGGCATTGATGATCACGGAAAGGTCAGCCGGGGCACTGACAAGAAAACCAATGATGAGCCCCAACATAGTTAATGCACCATCGAAACCGTTGACCACAAAGTAGCGTCGGATAATGCCGTGGGTTCGGGTGATCTGCAGGAGAAACTTCACCTGGCTGAGCAGGTTCACGATGATTTACTCCGTGCTCGTAGCCGGCTCGCTATGCACTTCGACCTCATCGATACTGTGCAAAGAACCGCCCATCTCAGTGATTGCAGCCTGAATCGCATCGAAATCAACGGCCTCACCTTCAATGGTGATCATGAGGGTTTCGGTTTTTTCGTCGACTTCGACGACACTCAGCAGGACCTGGTAGTCACTGCCAACCTCGGCAATGGTCCGGGAGAATTCCAGTGCGTTGGGATCATGTGGTTTGAGTACATCCAGTACAAGTCGTTTGACTGATACCATTATGTCTTACTCCCTTGCTTTGGTTATATTTTATAAGCTGACATCTACACTACTATACAGGCCTTATGCATGAATCGGCAAAAATTCAGGGCTGGATGGATGAGCCTGCAGTGCCTGATGCAGTGTAAAGAATCGGTAATACACAAATAGCCGCTAACCAGGTACCCTCTTTAGTTACTTAGCAGGAATGAACTGATGCTTGATGATTATATTTTGTCCCCCCGGATTGCTTACTTCACCATGGAGATTGCCCTGCGTAATGAGATCCCCACCTATAGTGGTGGTCTGGGCATCCTCGCCGGTGACACGCTGCGCTCGGCGGCGGATCTAGAGATCCCCATGGTCGCGGTCAGCCTGGTCAGTCGGGCTGGCTATTTCAAACAGACCATCGATAAACATGGGCATCAGCATGAACAGGCCGATCCCTGGGATCCGGCCCAGTTTGCCCATCCACTGAATGCTAAAATCGCCGTGACTATCGAGGGCCGTTCCGTCTGGGTCGGGGGCTGGTTCTATGAACTGAAGGGGCATATGAATGGGCGCCAGCCTGTGATTCTGCTGGATACCAATCTTGATGAGAACAATGCGGAAGACCGGCAGATCACAGACTCCCTGTATGCTGATGGTCCAGACTACCGGCTCAAACAGGAGGCAGTATTAGGCATTGGTGGGATGCTGATGCTACAGGCACTGGGATTTAGCGTGCGCCAGTATCACCTGAACGAAGGTCATTCTGCTTTTCTAGTGCTGGAACTGTTACGCCGCTATGCCTATCCCGCTGAGGATGTGCGGCCTGGTGAGTCTCCCTATAATATTCCCCGCGTTCGGGATTTATGTAGCTTTACCACCCATACCCCAGTGGAAGCCGGCCATGATCGCTTTCCTTATGATCTGGTCTGGCGTGTGCTGGGCGATTTTGTTGAGATCGGCACGCTTAAACACCTGGCCGGTGAAGACCATCTTAATATGACCCGACTGGCACTGAATATGAGTGAGTATGTAAACGGTGTTGCCAGACGCCATGCGGAAGTGTCCCGGAAAATGTATCCAGGCTATCTGGTGCATGCGGTTACTAATGGCGTGCATCCATTTACCTGGACCGCGCCAAGCTTTCGTGAACTTTACGACAAACAGATTCCCGGCTGGTGTCATGAACCTGAACTGCTGGTACGCGCGGAGTGTTGCATTCGTGACGAGGACATCTGGCAGGCGCATCAAACAGCAAAACAGCAACTCATCCAGCAGGTCAACACTCACTCTGGTGTAGGGTTAGATCCAGAACAACCGATTATCGGTTTTGCCCGACGCATGACGGCCTATAAACGTCCCGACCTGCTGTTTACCGATCTGGCCCGGCTTAAATCTATTGCCGGCAAGCAACCCTTCCAGATCGTCCTGGCCGGCAAGGCCCACCCCAATGATCAGGGCGGTAAGCATTTAGTCAAAATGTTGCACAACACGATCGACCAACTCAGTGATCAGATCACAATAGCCTATATTCAAAACTATGATATGAGCAAAGCCCTCGAGCTGGTATCGGGGGTTGATCTCTGGTTAAACACACCACTCCGCCCACTTGAAGCGTCCGGTACCAGTGGGATGAAAGCGACGTTTAATGGGGTACCCAATTTCAGCATTCTTGATGGCTGGTGGATTGAAGGTTGTATCGAAGGCATAACTGGCTGGGCGATTGGCGATGATAGTGATGCCGTGCAAGATGGTGATGCCGCCTCACTCTATGACAAGCTGGAACAGACCATCTTACCGCTGTATTATGAAAACAGAGCAGGCTGGATAGCCGTTATGAAAGGTGCGATCAGCAAAAACGCCTCGTATTTTAATAGCCATCGCATGATGCGGCGCTATACCACTGAAGCCTATATTCGCTAATTTAACCTTTAACAATTGACAAACTATCTGCCCAATATCGCTCGCCGCTGTCTTTTATTTTTTATTAAAGGTTATCGAGTTGTTAATCACTACCAGGAATAAGCAACATGTGGGATGAACGCTACAGTGCTGAGGAATATGCATACGGCACAGAGCCGAATGACTTTCTGAAACAACATGCCGATAAGATACCGGCCGGTAAAGTCCTCTGTCTTGCAGAGGGTGAAGGTCGCAATGCCGTCTACCTTGCCCGGCAAGGTTATGCGGTTACGGCGGTCGATGCCTCTTCTGTCGGCTTGCAAAAGGCGCAACGACTGGCAAATGAGATGGGGGTCAGTATCGAAACAGTTGTATCCGATCTGGCTGACTATCAAATCAAACCCGACTCTTATGCCGGTGTCGTCTCTATCTTTTGCCATATCCCCAAACCCGTGCGCGCAAAACTCCACCAGTCTGTGATTGCCGGCCTTAAACCAGGCGGAGTATTGTTATTAGAAGCCTATACCCCGGAACAGATCAAGTTTGGCACCGGGGGCCCCCCCACCGATGAATTAACCATGAGCCTGAAGGATCTGCACCAGGAACTGGCTGGGCTTGAAATTCTGCATGCCCAGGAAATCGAACGAGATGTGATCGAGGGATTGTATCATACCGGTCGCGGTGCAGTGGTTCAGGTCATTGCACAGAAAAATTAAGTAACTTTTTAAATTTTTAATTCAACGTCTGAATCTTCAGCCCATCAGTCTCAGCGATTATTTCTCAATACTGGCTGTAGATCACAGCTCGTTATTTGTCTGGATGATAGTGTCATGCTAGAACTTGAATACATATTGTTTAAACTAAGCGGGTGTCATCAATGAAGAACAAACTGATTATAGTTTTTATTAGCCTGGCCTTTCTCACTGGCCCAGCCGTTGCGAAAAATGATAAGCACAAGGGTCTACCGCCGGGGCTTGAGAAAAACCAGAAACGGGGAAAACCTCTGCCCCCGGGCTGGCAAAAGAAACTCAGGGTCGGACATATTCTAGATGTCGATGTCTATCACCATGCCAGGATTGTTGTGCCAGTCGATAAACATGGGATTATTACTGTCAATATTGACGGTCGCCTGCTTAAGCTGGATAAAGTCACGCGCAGGATTGTCGATATAGTAAAGTAAGCTTCAATATCAGTATCTATAGTATATGGCCAGTAACAAAAAGACGTTTAAACTCAATACTCGCGACAAATCCAAACAGCTTAGTTTTGTTGATATCGAATACCTTGGCGGTGGCGCATACAGTTGTGAGGTCCATGTCGACTCAAGTGGTTTTATGTGCAAGCGGGAATTCGGCTTTGACAACGATGAATACTTTCTTGGCAAGATTCATGATGTTGCAGAAAGCCAGGTTGGTGAAGCCGAGCTGACCGATCTCCAAGCAGACAGTTTTATTCGTTTTAAACCATATGCCGAAGGTGAAATCATGGTGACCGGCTATATTGTAGAACACACTAACGTCACGCAAAGTATTGAATTCGCCTTTACCGTCAGCGAGGCCTGCATTAACAAGTTCATCACGGGCTTCGAAAAGATGGTCCGGGCCAACGTATAGTTGGTCATGACTGTGATTTGCCTAATACTGGCGTAGCTGTTTTAAGCGCACCGCAATCTTGTCCTGCCAGGCGGTCCCTTCTGTCACATGATAGAGGTGCTTGAGTACATCACGTTCACCAGGGCGCTGGATCTGGATAACATCAAAATCTTCCGTCCGCATTTTGTCGCCATGAATTGGCCGTACATTGAAAGAACCAATAAATTCCATTTCCCCCGGCTCAATCCTGAACACACGTTGATAGGCCTGGCGACGACTGCTGACCATGTTGTAATGGTTCCGGTCTGAGCGAAAACCGGCGATCACATACTTACCGGGTTTAATATTTTCTGCCATGAACATCCCGTTATCGAAGACTAGCACCCGCGGTGGCTTACGTAATGGCGGAATATAGACTTTGCCAAATTCAACAAAATCGACCTGCTCAATCACATCCCGTTCCGCTTCCACATAGCCATAGACAAACGCCGAATCGACACTCTTGATATCATCCGGCGGTGCGCTGCCCGATACAATCGCACAGCTCATCAACAGCCAGCCACTCAAAATAACCCCTATTTGTGTAAGTATTCTTTGCATATCAGTTCCTTTAAACCAACCGGCAATCCAGCCGGCAACATCATCTAGATATGGGGAATAATGCAAGTTGCGTGCACAAAAAAAGCCCCACTAGATAAATAGTGGAGCTTTGTTGTCGATTTGGCTAAAAGCCCTGATTCAACTGAGTTTAAGCGGCTTCGACGGCCTTCATGGAAAGGCGAATCCGACCCTGTTTATCAATCTCCAGGACCTTGACCCGTACCATCTGGCCTTCGCTAAGCTCGTCACTGACCTTCTCGACCCGCTCTTCCGAGATCTGGGAGACGTGAACCAGCCCATCTTTACCCGGCAGGATATTCACAAAGGCACCGAAATCCATCAGTTTGGCCACACGACCTTCATAGATTTTACCCACTTCCACATCGGCGGTGAGTTGCTCGATCATGTTGCGGGCCTTCTCAGCAGCCGTGGAGTCATTGGAGGCAATCTTGACCACACCGTCATCAGTAATATCCACGGAACAGCCAGTTTCTTCGGTAATGGAACGAATCGTGGCGCCACCTTTACCAATCACATCACGGATCTTGTCCGGATTGATCTTCATGGTGACATAGCGTGGTGCGTAGCTCGACATGTCTGCACGCGGCTTATCAATCACCTTGTTCATTTCACCAAGAATAAACAGGCGCCCTTCCTTGGCCTGGTGCAGGGCTATCTCCATGATTTCCTTGGTAATACCCTCAATTTTGATATCCATTTGCAAGGCAGTAATACCATCGGCACTACCCGCCACTTTAAAGTCCATGTCGCCCAGGTGATCTTCGTCGCCCAGGATGTCTGATAACACCGCAAATTTTTCCTCTTCCTTGATCAGACCCATGGCAATACCGGCAACCGGTGCTGCGGTGGGTACGCCGGCATCCATCATCGCCAAAGAGCTACCACAGACACTGGCCATGGAGCTGGAGCCATTCGACTCAGTAATCTCGGAGACGACGCGAATGCTATAGGGGAAATCTTCCATATTGGGCATGACCCCTGAGACACCGCGACGCGCCAGGCGACCATGACCGACTTCACGACGACCGGGGCTACCAGTGCGACCGGTCTCACCCACAGAGAAGGGTGGGAAGTTGTAATGCAGCATGAACGGATCACGGTAGGAACCTTCCAGGGCATCAATAATCTGGGAATCTTTTTCAGTACCGAGGGTAGTCACGACCAGGGCCTGGGTTTCACCACGGGTGAACAGGGCCGAACCGTGGGCACGGGGTAACACACCGACCTTAACCGTGATCGGACGCACGGTGCGGGTATCACGACCATCGATTCGTGCTTCACCGGCAAGAATTTGCCCACGCACGACCTTCTTTTTCAGCGATTCCAGGGCACCCATCAGGTCACCCTCATTGGAACCATCTTCATTCAGTAATTTCTCTTTCAGGCTGGCCTTGATCTCGTCAATCCGACCGTAACGGGCCAGTTTTTCTGTAATCTGGTAGGCCGCCTTAATATCGTCGCCACACTCTTTTTCGACCGCTTCAATGATCGCCGTGTCTTTTTCCGGGGCAGACCATTCCATCTGGGTCACACCCACTTCATTGACCAGTTCGTTAATCGCGTTAATGATGACCTGCTGCTGGTCGTGACCGAACACCACCGCACCCAGCATTACTTCTTCAGAGAGTAGCTTGGCTTCGGATTCCACCATCAATACCGCCTGGCTGGTTCCCGCCACAATCAGATCCAGATCCGAGCTTTCCAGATCGGTCATGCTGGGGTTTAGCAGGTATTCGCCATCTTTGTAACCAACCCGGGCCGCACCAATCGGGCCATTGAACGGCGCACCGCTTAATGCCAATGCCGCTGAAGTACCGATCATGGCAGGAATATCCGGGGTGACCTCCGGGTCCAGGGACATGACGGTCGCGATCACCTGTGTCTCATTGGTAAAACCATCCGGGAACAGAGGACGAATCGGACGATCAATCAAACGACTGGTCAGTGTTTCGGTCTCAGAAGGGCGTCCCTCGCGACGTAAAAAACCGCCGGGAATTCGGCCGGCGGCGTAGGTTTTTTCCTGGTAATTCACGGTGAGGGGGAAGAAGTCACGTCCTTGCGTGGCTGATTTTTCTACCACGGCGGTGACCATCACCACGGTCTCACCCATGTGGACCATGACCGCACCATCGGCCTGACGGGCGATCTGCCCGGTTTCTATTCTGACTGTGTGTTTACCGTATTGAAATTCTTTGACTACAGGATCGGGTAATGACATATGAGGTCTTTTGCCTTTTATTTACTTACGAAGTCCAAGACTTCCGATTAAATCGCGATAGCGTTGCACGTCCTTGTTCTTTAGATAATCAAGTAACTTGCGGCGCTGACTTACCATTCTCAACAAACCCTGACGTGAATGGTGATCATGAATATGTTTCTTAAAGTGATCCGAAAGATCATTAATTTGCGCAGACAACAGCGCAATCTGCACTTCCGGGGAACCGGTATCACCCGTTCCACGTGCATAATCTTTTACGATCTGAGCCTTTTGCTCGGTGCTCAGTGACATTGCTTACTCCTGTTATTCATAACGGTCTAAAAAAGAGCGCGTATTTTACCCGCGCAACCCCATAGGTACAACATCTCATTGTTGCAAATCATGCTGTTAGCCGACATTTAACAGTCTTTTTGGCGCCACCCGGCCATCATCGAGGATCTGACCAACACCGATAAAACTGTCATTGCTGGCAAATAGCCTCACCCAACCACTGGTGGGGGCCTTGGCCACCTGGACAGGCTGGCCCTGACGGACATAATAGGTAGAATTCTCGGTTAAATGGACCGCAGGCCAGCTCTCCAGGGCTTTATCCATGGGAATCATCAGCTTATCGAGCCCCTCGAAGCCCTGGTCCGCGGCCACATGGGCCAGCTCTTCTGGGCTGACGGCATCCTCGAGCTGAAACGGCCCGACCTGGATACGTCTCAAATCGGTCAAATAGGCACCACAGCCCAGGACCTCGCCAATATCCTCCACCAGGGTCCTGACATAGGTACCCTTGGAACAATGCAGGCGAAATTTGAAACTGGACTCATGGATTTCCAGCACAATCAACTCGTAGATATGCACCTGGCGGGGCTCACGCTCCACCTCGATACCCTTATGCGCCAGCTTATAGAGTGGTTGGCCGTTTTTCTTAATCGCCGAGTGCATGGGTGGGATCTGTTCGATCTCGCCCATGAACTGACTGAATATCTTTTTCAGGGAAGCCTCATCAAACGCCGGAACCGGTCTGGTCTCGATAACTTCGCCTTCTGCATCGCCGGTACTGGTCTTACTGCCTAACTGACAAACACCTTCATAGACTTTATCGGCGTCCAGTAGAAACGCCGAGAGCTTGGTGGCCTCGCCCATGCAAAGCGGTAATAACCCACTGGCCAGGGGATCCAGAGAACCGGTATGGCCTGCCTTCTTTGCGTTATACAGTTTTTTGACTTCCTGGAGTGCCGCATTGGAGGTCATGCCAACGGCCTTATCGAGTAATAAAATCCCGTTTACGTTTCGACCTCGTTGACGTTTACGTCCCATCGTATCCCGTTATCCTCTTGAATAAATCTTTATGTAACCAAACCATTACTTTTTCTGATCCTGCGCCAGGGCTGAATCGATCAGGGCAGATAAGTTACTACCACGCTCGATGGATTCATCGTAGACAAACTTGAGACGCGGGATGGTCCTAAGCTTAAGACGCTTACCGAGTTCGTGTTGCAGGAAACCGGCGGCATGTTGCAGGGCATCGATGGTTTGTTGGTGAGCCTGGTCTTCATTGAGCGCAGTAATAAACACCTTGGCATGGGCCAGGTCTTTGCTGACCTCAACGGCAGAGACAGTGATCATGCCGACCCGTGGGTCCATGATCTCCTGCTGGATGAGCATCGCCAGTTCACGTTGTAGCTGTTCACCGACGCGTCGCGTGCGTTCGAAGTCTTTTGGCATGTGATAACTTAACTTGAGATTGAGTATTAAATAAACCAGGTACTGGAATTAAATCGAACGGGCGACCTGCACTCTTTCGTAAACTTCAATTTGATCGCCGACTTTGACATCGTTGTAGTTCTTGACGCCAATTCCACATTCCATACCGGCTTTAACTTCATTGGCATCATCTTTGAAACGACGCAATGATTCCAGCTCGCCTTCATAGATCACAACATTGTCACGTAAAACACGAATCGGGTTATTACGCTTCACCACGCCATCAACCACCATACAACCGGCAATACTGCCAAACTTGGGCGAACGGAACACATCACGCACTTCGGCAAGACCAATAATGTCTTCCTTGAATTCCGGTGCCAACATACCGCTCATGGCTGACTTAACTTCATCAATCAATTCATAAATGATGCTGTAATAGTGAAGGTCGATACCTTCTTCATCGATCATGCGTTTGGCCGAGGCCTCAGCACGTACATTAAAGCCAATCATGATGGCATTCGATGCAACTGCCAGGTTGACATCCGATTCAGTAATGCCCCCCACACCACTGGCAACGATTTTGACTTTCACTTCTTCAGTTGACAGCTTGGTGAGTGCATCACTAATCGCTTCGACAGAGCCCTGTACATCAGCTTTCAAAACTATATTCAAGACACTGACATCGCCTTCGGCCATCTGGTTGAACATATTTTCCAGTTTCGCAGCCTGTTGACGAGCCAGCTTCACATCACGAGATTTACCTTGTCTAAAGGTCGCGACCTCACGGGCCTTGCGTTCGTCTTTGACAACCGTAGCCTCATCACCGGCCGTCGGTACACCGGACAATCCCAGTACTTCCACCGGCATCGAAGGTCCGGCTGATTCGACCAGTTGGCCATGTTCATTCATCAGGGCGCGGACACGTCCATATTCAAGACCCGCTAACAACATATCACCTTTCTGTAAGGTGCCTCTTTGCACCAGGACAGAGGCAACCGGTCCACGACCTTTATCCAGACGTGATTCGATCACGATACCGCGGGCCGGGCCATCGGCAACCGCTTTGAGTTCAAGCACTTCTGTGACCAGCAGAATAGATTCAAGCAAGTCATCGACGCCTTCCCCGGTATGTGCAGAAACGTTGATGAACATGGTATCGCCACCCCAGTCTTCAGGAATGACATTTTCCTGCGCCAATTCATTCTTAACGCGATCCGGGTCGGCTTCAGGTTTATCGATCTTATTGACGGCAATGATCAAGGGAACACCGGCTGCTTTGGCGTGCTGGACCGCTTCCTTGGTCTGTGGCATCACGCCGTCATCAGCGGCAACGACCAGTACAACCACATCCGTCACATCTGCACCGCGTGCCCGCATCGCAGTAAACGCCGCGTGACCCGGAGTATCCAGGAATGTCAGGTCACCGTTTTCGGTTTCGACATGATAAGCACCAATATGTTGAGTAATACCACCCGCTTCGCCCGAGGCAACCCGACTCTCACGGATGTAATCCAGTAATGATGTTTTACCATGGTCAACGTGCCCCATGATGGTCACCACCGGAGCGCGGGGTATTTCTTCACCCTCTTCTTCCGTATCAACAGCAATCGATTCTTCAATCGCATCGTCTTTAATAATTTTCGCGGTATGTCCAAACTCTTCAATAACGATCTGGGCAGTTTCCTGATCCAGGACCTGGTTGATGGTCACCATGGACCCCATGTTCATCATCACCTTGATCACTTCAGCTGCCTTGATCGACATTTTCTGTGCCAGTTCAGACACTGTTATGGTCTCGGGAACTGCAACTTCACGCACAACGGGTGCAGTCGGTTTGGTAAAGCCATGCTCCTCACCTGCTTCTATTGCGGTCTTCTTGGGTGGCTTTTTCTTACGGCGGCCAGACATTTCAGCACTAACGTGTAATTCTTTACGGCCATAGCGCGTCTTGCGACCTGCCTCGTCGAATTCCTGAGCCTGTTCCTTTTTCTTTTTCTTGCCGCGTCCGCCACCACGCACTTCTTTTTCAACTTCAGCCTGCTGCTTGGCCAGCTCTTCTTCGGCTGCACGCTTAGCGTCTTCCTCGACCTTTTGTTTTTCGAGTTCAGCTTCCTCTTGTGCCTTTTTACGTGCCTCTTCTTCAGCCGCCTTTTCTGCTTCTTTCGCTTCAAGGTTACGCTTGGCCTTTTGTTCCAGCTCTTCCTGCGCGGCCATTTCTTTTTCGCGCTGGAGTCGTACCTCTTCCTGGCGCTTGGCTTCTTCTTCAACCAGGCTACTGCGTTTTACATAGGTCCGCTTTTTACGAACCTCGACGGTTACGGATTTGGTCTTGCCCTGAGCGCCGGTGAGTTTTAACTCTGAAGAGGATTTACGTTTTAACGTGATCTTCTTGCCCGCTGTTGTATCCTTATCCTCGCCACCATGTTTCCGACGCAGATGGCCCAGGAGTTCCATCTTTTCATCATCAGAGATCATCGCATCCGGGTCCGCGACAGTAACACCTGCTTCTTTGAGCTGTTCCATCAAGCGGTCGATTGAGATACCAACGACTTCTGCAAATTGTTTAACGGTGACTTCAGCCATATGAATCTGTTAATCCTTCTCTATACTCACTCTTTCAGTTTACTACTCGTCTTTTACTTCTGTTCAGCAGCTTCTTCTTCGAACCAGGGTGCGCGCGCCGTCATAATCAATGCCGCTGCTGCCTCTTCACCCATATCGTCGATGTCCAGTAAATCATCGACCGATTGCTCTGCTAAATCTTCCATTGAAACGATACCATTTTTCGCCAGCTTATTGGCAAGGGCTTCATTCATCCCTTCCATGCCTAACAAATCTTCAGCCGGAGGTGTATCCGATAATCCTTCTTCGCTGGTAATCGCACGTGTCAAGAGCACGTCCTTGGCACGACCACGAATCTCTTCGACGATATCTTCATCAAACTCTTCGATTTCCAGCATTTCTGATTTCGGCACATACGCCACTTCGTCGATAGTGGAGAAGCCTTCCTGAACCAGGATTTGTGCGATCTCTTCATCCACATCTAACGCGTCCATGAAGTTCTTCACAACTTTTTCATTTTCTGCTTCGGTTTTTGCTTCCGCATCGGATTCAGACATCACGTTTAGTGTCCAACCAGTCAGATCGCTGGCCAATTTTACATTCTGCCCCCCACGACCAATCGCCTGGGATAATTGATCTTCGCTTACTGCGATATCCATACTCATGGAATCTTCATCGACCACGATCGACTCAACTTCCGCGGGTGACATAGCATTAATCACATACTGGGCAGGATTCTCATCCCAAAGTACGATATCAATACGCTCACCTGCAAGTTCATTAGAGACGGCCTGGACCCGCGACCCACGCATACCCACACAGGCACCGACTGGGTCGATACGTTCGTCATGACTCTTCACCGCGATCTTGGCACGTGAACCGGGATCACGTGACGCATTAATGATTTCAATCAGGCCTTCACCGATTTCCGGGACTTCAATCATGAATAATTCAATCAGGAAGCGTGGATCGGTACGACTAACAATCAACTGTGGACCACGCGCTTCTTCCTTAACTTCTTTGAGCAAACCACGAATACGATCGCCGCTGCGTACAGATTCACGAGGAATCATCTCTTCACGGGGTATAATGGCATCTGCATTACTACCCAGATCAAGATAGACATTACCGCGCTCAACGCGCTTGACCACACCCATCACCAGTTCACCCTGCTTGTCCTTATACTCATCAAAGACCTGGGCACGCTCAGCCTCACGTACTTTTTGTACGATGACTTGCTTGGCGGTCTGTGCAGCAATCCGACCAAACGCGACAGACTCAATCTGTTCTTCGGTAAAATCACCGACCTTGGCATCCGGGTCTTCGTACTGGGCGGCACTGAATGTCGTTTGACGTTCAGGGAACTCCATCTCTTCATCTTCTACGATTTCCCAGCGACGAAAGGTATCGTAATCGCCGGTATCGCGATCGATAGCTACACGTACATCCACGTCGGTGTTGTAACGTTTCTTGGTTGCCATCTCCAGCGCGGCTTCAATCGCACCAAAGATTACGCCTTTCTCGACACCCTTCTCGTTCGAGACGGCATCCACAACCATTAAGATTTCCTTGTTCATTGTCGTACTTGCCTCATTTCATCCGCTTGTTGCGGCAGGTTTAGATTTCCGGAACCAGATGCGCCTGTTCGATCTCGTCACAGGTAATCTTCAGCTCCTCGCCGTTTTCCATACCTATATATATGTCGTCCTGCTCCACCGCGTTTATCACGCCGGTGAATTTACGTTGCCCGTCGACCGGCAACTTGCTTCTCAACTTGACCTTCTGGCCAATGAATTTTTCATACTGTGCCGCTGTAAACAAAGGCCGATCAAGTCCAGGCGAAGACACCTCCAGCGCATATTGCCCCTTAATCGGGTCTTCTACATCCAGTACACCGCTGACCTGGTGACTCACTTTGCTACAGTCTTCCAGGCCAATACCATCGGGGCTATCAATAAATAGCCGTAAACGGCTGTGCTTACCCTGACTCAGGTATTCCACACCCAGCAATTCATAACCCAGTGCGGTTACCGTGGGTTCCAATAGGCGCTGTAAGCGTTCTTCCATTGGCCCCATAATCTTTCCCCATAAACGAAAAGTGGGCCTCGAGGCCCACTTGATGTAACACTTTAAATTGCAAGGCATTATAGCATGCCTTGACAAAATCACCAGCACCTGGCGCCGGGCCGGACAGCCCGATCCAGAAAAATTGGTAGCGGGGGCTGGATTTGAACCAACGACCTTTGGGTTATGAGCCCAACGAGCTACCAGACTGCTCCACCCCGCAATCGAGGCGCGCATTCTAACACGTGATCAAAGTATTACAACAAATCAAAAAACATTATTAGCCCGAATCCGGCTTTGCAGAGGGAAAGAAAACTTCAGAAAAGCACTTTGCTGGACGACATAATGAACTTCACAGGCAAGCACATGTCTGCTATGGACAAGGGAACTTTGCAGTACGAATAGTTGCATAATGCAATATTTGATCCAATAAAGAATCAATAGACAAACATAAGATTATGTTATTTAATGAAATTCTCAGCTGGTACAAGAATTGCTATATGATACGTACGGGAGAGAAAACTATTATTAAGAACGAAATTTTTGAAGGAGCCGTTCGATGAATCAGACTCGTAGAACTTTTTTACAGGCCACCATGGCGGCCGGTACGATTGCCGTAGCAACCAGCGCTGGTTTGCTTATGCCGCGTACCGTTCTTGCCTCCTGGCCCAAAGATGCATTTAATGCCAAGAGCATGGACGCAGCAATGAAAGCCATTGCTGGCAGTGCCGATGCAAAAAATAGCGATAACGTCAGTGTAGAAGCACCGGACATTGCTGAAAATGGTGCTGTCGTCTCTGTAACCGTTAAGAGCAAAGTCCCAAACACAGAACAGATTTCTGTATTGGTGCCAGAAAACACCAATCCACTATGTGCCAGTTACATCACAACTGATGCAGTTGAGGGTTTCATTACTGGTCGCATCAAGATGCGTAAGACATCCGATGTTGTTGCCTTGGTTAAAGCTAATGGCAAATTACTCACCGCGAAAAAGCCCGTAAAAGTCACCCTGGGCGGCTGTGGCGGTTAATGGACAGTAACGAGATTCGAGAGGTATAAAACCATGGCAAGAAAGAAAATGAAAATCAGAGCGTGGGCCGAAGACGGCGCCGCTACCGTAAAAGCAATCGTATTCCACCAGATGGAAACCGGACTGCGTAAAGACAAGGCAACTGGCAAGAAGATCCCAGCCCATTTTATCGAAGAGCTCACCTGTTCGCATAATGGTAAGAAGGTCCTGACTTGCCTGTGGGGCCCGGGTGTTTCCAAAAATCCATTTTTGTCATTCCGCTTAAAGAATGCCAAAAAGGGCGACACCATCAAGTTAAGCTGGGTCGACAACAAAGGCGAGAAGGACGAAGCCGAAGCAGCAATCAAGTAAACCGAACTTCGCACAACTTTCTCCCGTGCGGAATAAGAGAGGCGTACAATGGATGTGCGCCTTTTTTTATTTTCTTTATTTCTATATTTAAGGTGCTTTTTCGGCCCACCGGGCCGACCTCTCGACCTCCGGTCTCACCTTGTCCCTGGCTCAACGCACAGGCTCGGCCTCCTCGGCAACTGCATCCTGCGTTGCTCTACCTCCTGCATCCCTGCAGTTGTGCCTCGCCCCTTCGGGTTTCCCTTGCGTGTGACCAAACACCGCTCATGGCGGCGCAAGGGAATAATCCACTAGTGATACTCAAAGATAAACCAAACTGAGGACGCATATTTCTTGCTAAGTGGCCAAAACCCCATGCCAGCGCTATTCGCGCGTGATGAATGAGCACAGGTTGCGCCCGCAAGGGGCGAGCCAGGGAAGGCGAGCGTCAATTGCAGGGACAGGAGGTCCCTTCAATTGACCGCCCGAGCACATTCATAAACGCGGGAATAATAAGCGATGGCGGGGTGCCTTTTTTCTTTCGTCTCTTTCTTTTTGGGCAAGCAAAAAGAAAGGGACTCGCTTCAGTGAAGCGAAAAAAATAAAATGAAAACCGTAAGAAAGTAGGTCGTCCTGGTGGGACGAAAAGAACATATAAAGAAAAAAATAAAAGTAAAAAAAACGGGTGCCGAAGCACCCGTCTTTTCTGATTACTGTTAACTAAACCAGCTTATGGCTTAACGTACAGGTAACCTTGCTGTTGCAGGTGAGCAACGTGAGCAACACCTGATGGAATGACTTCAGCGTTTACGTTAACTTTGCTCTTAGGAATCTTCTTACCACGGATAGTGTTTGCACAGATTGTGAATTTAACACCGCGGTTAGCCAGGCCAGCGATCTGGTCGTTGAAGTTATAAACCTTACCTTTCTTGTCTTTCTTACCCATTGAACCTTCAACCATGGCAAAAGCACCAGAGCTGTGAGTTACAACGATAACTTCGATGTTTTCATCGCCAAGAGCGTTCAGGTGGTTCTTAACATTACGCAGCGCGCCTTTAGCAGTGTGGATGTTATTCATATGATAAACAACACGCTGTTGGTTATAACCGTTTTTCGCTTTCTTAGATGGGTCAACAGCTTGAGCTGAAGCGGCTAATGCCAGACCTGCAGCGACTAGAGCAACTTTACTTACTAATTTCATTTTCAATCTCCTCCTAATAATTAGGCTTACTACTTAATTTCTCTTTATCGAATTAGTACTACTCTCGAGTACATATGTATTGATACAGCAATTTGCATTCCAAAGTCTAGGATTTTTTAAATTATATTTTGAATCAATAGTTTAAGGCTTTTTTTTGGCAAAATTAGCAGTTGCTAATGGTTTTTTTTATTGCAATATGCAGATAACCACCCTGCTACACTATTGTAAATTACACCGTTTCTGCTTCATTTTCATAACGACGTAATTTTCTCCATAATGTCGTCTTATCAATGCCTAAAACCTGGGCCGCCTGTGTCTTTTTACCCCGACAACATTTAAGGACATGATTGATGTATTCCTGTTCAAGTTCTTCCAGTGAAACAAACTCATTGTCTGAAAATCTCGCCGCTGACAGGAGTTCTTCGTCGCTAATTGGGTCCTGGCTCTCCCAACTCAGGATGGGACCGTCTGTGAGGATGACGCAACGCTCAACAGTGTTTTTGAGTTCACGGATATTACCTTTCCAGTCAGCTTCACACATTCTCTGTAATGAAATACTGTCGAAGCCTTTGATGGATCGTTGATAGCGCTCGGAAAATTCTTTGACATAATGATCAACCAGCGCAGGAATATCCTCACGGCGTTCATTCAATGACGGAACCCTGATCGTCACCACGTTGAGGCGATGATAAAAGTCATGGCGGAGATTGCCCTCTTCCACCATTTTTTCCAAATCCTGGTTACTGGCAGCCACTACGCGGACATCTACCGGGATTGGTGTAGTCCCGCCAACACGAATAATGCGACGATCTTCAATCGCACGCATCAGTTTGATTTGCATCGTGTCCGAGATATTACATATCTCATCGAGGAACAAGGTTCCGCCATCGGCCTGTTCCATGAGTCCGTATTTACGTTGCGTCGCCCCGGTAAACGCGCCTTTTTCATGCCCGAATAATTCACTTTCAAGTAATGTGTCGTTAAGTGCGCCACAATCGATGGCAACGAAGGGTTTATCATTGCGTGGGCTGAAATCATGCAACGCTCTCGCCACCAGCTCTTTACCCGTGCCTGATTCGCCCGTCAGGATTGCACTGCAGCTGACCTCCGCTATTTTTTCAATCGTGTTGAACAGGCTTCGCATCACCGGGGTATCGCCAATCATGCCAAATCGATTTCGCTTCTGACCGATACGTCGTTTCAGCAACTTGTTTTCATTCCGTAAGTTGCGTGACTTCATGGTTCTTTCCAGCATAATCTTGAGTTCTTCAAAATCGAAAGGTTTTTTGATGAAGTCCGTAGCACCACGTTTCATGGCTTCTACCGCATTTTCCACCGAAGAATAGCCGGTCATCACCACAACTGGCACGTCATCATCAATTGCACGTAATTCACTTAACAATTCAAAACCACTCATGCCCGGCATACGCAGATCGGTGATCACAATATCCGCACCATCTTTCTTAAATTCACTCAGACAGGCCTTGGCATCCTGGAAAACTTCACAGGCAAAATTTGAATTGTCACAATTACGTTTCATTACACGACATGTAACAGCGTCATCATCAATAAACATGATACGTGTAGGATTAGATGACATGACTAGCCTCCAGAATTGAGTCATCAGGATTGGTTTCAAAATTGACGTTGAATGGCAACAGGATGACAACCCGCAATCCTGATTGCGGGTTATTCTCAATATGGATGGTGCCACCATGATGTTTGACGATGCCATAGCTGACCGACAAACCAAGCCCAGTTCCCTCACCTTCTTTTTTAGTGGTAAAGAAAGGATCAAAGACTTTAACTATCGCATCTGGACTAATTCCTGCTCCAGTATCGATAATCTCTACAGCCACATAATCGATTTCTTTATATGACTTGATGTGTATCGAGCCGCCCTCGTCAGAGGCCTGTACTGCATTCAGAATGATATTGACGAATACCTGTTGTAGCTGATTCATATCACCGACCATGAAAAGATCATGTTCCTGCTCAGTGACGACCGTGATATCAGCTGACTCAATCCGGTGTTGTAACAGGTTGAGGGTATCGTCGACTAACTGGGCCAGGTTAAATTCACGGTAATCCGGTTTATTTTCGCGAGCAAAGCTCAAAATACCCTGGACAATACGTGCACAACGCTGCCCTTCTTTTTGTAACAATTGCAAATCACTTTTTGCCTGTTCATCACCATTGACCGATTCTTCTACTAACGAAGCCAGGGACATGATATTCATGAGTGGATTATTGATTTCATGGCCGATACCCGCAGCCAACTGTCCGACTGAGGCTAGGCGCTCGGATTGACGCGCCTG
>JASFLV010000006.1:0-18787 GCA_050117915.1 Thioalkalispiraceae bacterium
AATGTAATAGCCAAAATTCTCTGCCGCATCGTAGATGGTGGCGAAGTGATCGAAGGCTTCGTTCTGGACGTGTCGCTCGGCTGGCTTGTTTACTACATTATATTTAAATTTACTGGAGCGGTAATAGGCCTGGTTATAGATCTTTCTGCCCCAGTCAGAGTCCAGTGCCGCCTGGGCGATAAGCACCGAGATCGGGATCTGGTATTTTGAGCGCACCTGTCTCGCCGCGGGCATGGTCTTGATGATAAAGGTATTCACATATTGAGGGCGAGGCTTAAGCGCGGTTCGGCTCAGCCATTTGATCGTATTGCGTTCTGGCTCAACCAGCCCGCTGGGATTGTCCAACTTGAGGACTTTTTGCTGATAGGCTTTGATTGCCTGAATGGTCTTATCGTCGACCACCCCATCCACAACCAGGGGCGTAATGTAATTAAGCCGATGGAGATTCTGATTGAGTAACTTCTGGACTCTGGCGACGTCCAGAGAATAATTTTTTCCGCCCTGACCGACTGTATCCGTGATCATGATTCTCGTCCTTGTTCTATTTATATTGTTGGCAACGATTCTCAATTGTTACCTGTTCTCCTGAGTTTACTAGAAACAATGACTCACTTGGTGATGACAGGCTGAGTTCTTACAATTTGCTACAAAAGAGATTAGCGGGAAACGGGCTGTAATTATTTTTGTCATTCGACTTATTGTTATGAATAGTGAGTGTACCGGATTTTATCTTCTGACCGAAAAGCATTTGCTCAGCTGTAACAATTTGCGACAGAATCAGCTCTAATACCCTATTTATAGTAGCGTCTATTGGGCTGCCCCCGGCGAGATTTCAGGCTATATGACGAAGCTTGCCCTGGTAAGCATGCCCGCCGTCACACTTTTCCTCTTTATCACCCGCGCGTTTCGCTGAATTTTCCGCTACCGGGTTCGATATATATAGTATCGCTGACAACCTGAGTATGAAATGCGCCATAGTGCCTGTTTCCTGAACACTATATGAGCTTACCTGAACAGATCAGACAATCTTTTGCCCGGTTATTCTGGCGCAAGACGATCCAGCCTGTGGCGGGTCAGGCATTTCGGCATATCGCGGTGCATCCGTGTGTCATCAACAATCAACCACACATCGTCTACCCAAGGGGATTACAGGCACAGTCACCCGAGATCTACCGGCAGCTTCATGCCTACTTTGTTCAGCAGGGATATCAGCTCAAAGAAGATCAACGCAGTGGTCAGGCACCGGGCCACTATAAGAATGAGCGCCGTAAACTGGTCCCGGTATTACTGTTCACCGCCAGCCTGTTTTTTGAGGGCAGTGTGTATGCCGATGAGCGTAATCAACATCAGCATGCCACACTCGACCCGGAACACAACATCGAGTTGAGACTGCTGCCCAATGCCGGGATTGATGAGCAAACTACCCGGCATTCAGCGCCAGCAGCCTTAGCCGGCAACACCAGGTTGACCTCACCCACGGCGCGGCGATTGTTTATGATTCTGCAGGATAAATACCAGGTGACTGACGATGATCCCGACTATATCAGCGACGACTTCAAACAGATTGCGAATTATTACAGTGAGTTTCCGGAGATTGTCAGCTTGCTCACTTCCCTGGAAAATAAAAACTGGCAACTTAAGTATCAGGAGCACGACTGGGCCACCCGGGCCAGGGGCAATGTGTTCGAGATCCAGCAGGCCATGATCCATTTTGATACCCGCTCCGCGGCGCAACTGCGATTGAATAATGGCTGTAAGCAAAATCCGGTCTGCGTTGCCTCACCAGCCGATGCCCTGTTGCATGAATTGCTGCATACCCACAGCATGCTGGTGAATACCCAAGAGTTTATCGCCCAGGGCGGGATGAATAATCTGGTCTATCCCTACAAGCATGAATACGCCATCATCAAGCAGGAACGAAAATTATATGCCCGCATGAGTGCCCAGGATACCCTCAAGCGCCCTTACCGGGTCGATCATACAGGCCGGGCGGTTAAAACCCGTTGTCCAACCTGTATTAAATAGTATCGCTTATAATTAGCGAAAAAATGCCCAGATAACACTCCCACTCACACCAAACACCGCGATACCTCCCGTTATGATTGTCAGCCAGTAGAACATAAACATTGAATAAACGATCTTGCTGACATCCCGGCCGCAACAAATACAACCTTTGGCACCCGCTGCACTTACCTCACAACCCATTAATTTTGCCCAGCCGATCCCAAGTAGCATGATGCAAAAAGGAAAAATGCCAATCACGATACTCAAGATTGCCAGTTTTAGCGGTGTCATTGTTTCCCCCTCCCTGTTTTCTTGTTTCAGCCTCGGGCTATAATATTGTCATTTTTTTTAAGGGATTTATCTGTGAAGCTGTAAACAATTATTAAACCATATTGCGCAAATGAGAATAAATCATTAAGTTAGTATAATAATAAGTATTCCAGGGGGAGATTCACCACGTGAAAAAGTTTAGCGACTACGCCTACGCGAAACTCATCGACCTGTATAACAATCACAGTCATGAGGTTGGTAGCCAGCTCAAGGCCATGGATCCGGCAAAATACAAGTCACTCAAGTCAACGGACTGCATCACTTATGCGCTAAACGTAATGAGTTATGCCTTTGAGCAAACCGGTAATAAGGAAGCGGCCAAAAAGGTCTGGTCGCTCGGCCAACACGGGAATGAGCTTGCGGCGTACCTGGTGAATCAGCATAACTGGAAAGGTATCTATATTAACCCGGACGTCAATCATCCCAAAGACCGCAGTGATGAACATACTTACAGTAATTATCTCGCTAACCGTAGCTGTAAGTATTACAAGATTCCTCTGTCGTATAAGGTCGTGAATTATAATACCACCAGCAAACTACACCCCTCCTTTCAAAAGCTGAATACCCATCTTGGCGAGACCAAATTGAACCTGACTGATGTAAAAAGCCTGTCAAAGGTCAAATTTGGCTTTGGTATTTCGCGCGGTGGCAAACATACCTGGCTGTTTTCCAATGGCAAGGTCTACGAGGTACACTGGGATTCTATCGGTGCCGGTCTGTATGAATCCATGCATATCAGCAAATATCCCTGGTTAAGCGGCGCGATTGTTGTTCCCCCGGATCAGGCCCTGCTGTTGTCGAAATCCGTCATGCTGAAGTGTGGTTAAGCTGATGCGTGCCTGGCTACAGATTCTACTGTTACTGTTTATCACTGCCTGCTCGGCGAAACCTGTTGAGTCCTCGATCAAGATCTTCAACTATGAAGACTTCGGTCCACAGGTTGTCGCCCACGAACTGATTGGGATGGACTGGTGGCAATGGCAGGCGCATGGTGATTCCAGGCCAAAAAAATATGATATCAAGGTCGTGGTTTACAAGGATGTACCATTAGAGTCCGTCAAAAAAACCTATCCCGTTATTCCCGAAAAGCTACAGGATTATCGTTATCTAGAGTATAAGGCGGCACTACAGTATCTGAATCAAATAATTGAAGAAGATGCGATCCCCAGCCTTACCAACAAACTCAAGCTGACGCGCGAGAAAGTCCTACAGATGTAATTGCTCAACTGCCCCACACAATCCGGTTATGGATTATTTTGCGTAAAGTAACGTAACCACAGATAACCGGTTACCCCGGCGATAATCGAGGCAAGTAGGATGCTCGACTTGGCCATGATGTTAAGCTCGGGTATCTCCGCAAAACTCAGCCCGGAGATAAATAACGACATGGTAAAGCCCACCCCACCCAGTAGGCCAATCCCAACCAGGTGCTTGCCCGTCATCCCAGGCGGCAAACTGCCCTGTCCGGTTTTTAAGGCTAACCAGCCTAGCAAACTGATACCCAGTCCTTTGCCCACGACTAGCGCCAGGATAATGCCGAGGGAGAGTGGTTCATTGAAGATACGCGTGAAGGTTTGTGCATTGATGGCTACCCCGGCGTTGGCCAGGGCAAAGATCGGTAGAACAAACAGAGCCACGGGATGTTCTAACCCACTTTCCCAGCGTTGAAGAGGTGTCGTGGATTTTTTTGCGGTATCCTCTACCCCTTCGAGTACCGCATGCTCCTGACCTTCTGCGAGGATAGGGCTTGAGTCAGATTTCTGTGTTTCGATGGATTCCAGTTCTCTTAAATATTCCTTCACCCGATCGAAAAACCACTTTTTATCTTTTTGAGGGCGAGCCGGCACGGTAAAGGCTACCAGGATACCCGCAATTGTGGCATGAACGCCGGACAGTAACATTGCATACCAGATGACAGCGCCGATGATGATATAAAAAGAAGGCCGACGAATACCTAACACGTTGATCAGGATCAATACCCCCAGTAGCCCCGCCGCTGCAATCAGTGCTGCCATATTGATGGTTTTAGTATAGACAATGGCGATCACCAGAATCGCACCGATGTCATCAATAATAGCCAGGGCCGCGAGAAAGGCTATCAGAGATTTTGGGATGTGCCTGCGCAATAACGCCAGGATCCCCACTGCAAAGGCGGTATCGGTCGCCATCGGGATCCCCCAACCATGCTGTGATACCGTAGCGTAATTAAAGCCGGTATAAATCAAGGCTGGAAACAACATACCACCAGCCGCGGCAGCCATCACCGGAACAGCGCGATCACGGGTCTTCAAATCACCTGCAAGCACTTCACGTTTAATCTCAAGTCCGAGAATAAAGAAAAAAATCGACATCAGACCATCATTGATCCAGTGATGAATACTTTTCTGTAATGACCACTCGGCAAACACAAAACCAAAGTGGGTTTCCAGCCAATGGTTATAGGTAGTCGCAAACTCCGAATTAGCTACAAACAGTGCAAAAAAGGTACAGAAGATCAGGATCACACTGGCGGTGGCCTGATCCTGCATAAAGGATTGAAACGGTGAGACGATATGAGCAAACTTATCTTCAAGCCGGCCGCTGGTTTTTTCTTGTGGTTGTTTCGTTTTGCCTGTCATTTTTGCTACCCGCTAAAGAAAATACAGGCTGGTATTCAATTAGTATGTTGAACCAAACGAGGTGTCGATTGCATTGCTGGGTGTGGGTAAGCCAGCAAGACGGCTAGCCTGCGCAATGGGACCCTCAGGAAATAATCTATGTAAGTATTTTTTACCCCCATCTTTTTCAAATTCCTTGTCCAGTACCTTGATAAGTTCATGGGTGTTTTTCGGCCAACCATGATCTACATAAAACTTGCGCAGGAACGTTAATACTGCCAGATGATCGACAGAAAAGTCGATCCCATCCAGTTTGGCTCGCTGCTTGGCCTCTTCAATGTCCCAATCCTGAACTTCCCGAAGTCGATCCTCTCGGTCGGTGTTCCCGGTTGGTGAATAAGTCGGACTCGCATTAGGTGGTTGCATCAGTCGTTCTCCTGTTAGTTACTAGTGTGTATTACCTGAAATGAAAATTACAGCATGGAAGGCAAGTACCTTCCATGCCGTTTATCCTATTTATCTGCTGCGCTGTACATCCTTTCAGCACCTTGCTGGGCCTCATGTAGATGCGACTCGATCGCAGCGATTTCCTCACCGGCTTTGTCCGGGGTCAGCCCATATAATTCCTGCAGTTTACCCACCAGTTTGTCACGATTTCCCTCACATTCCTTAAGGTCACTATTAGTGAGTTTGCCCCAGCGTTGTTTAACTTCACCGACAAACTGTCGCCAATTACCTTCCACTTGCTGCCAACTCATGATTACCTCCGTTTATGATGACTTTGTGACTACTCAAGATACTCACCTGGTGTATGAGCACATTGAAATATCTCAATGCAGTTCAAATTAGCCAAACACGCTTGAACTAAAGTAAGATGACTCTATCTATAGGGTTAATGGCAGACATAAAAATCGTGTATGGTGTGGATTGCTAATGATTCACGCGTAATATATGCGTCAATGATTTAATCCCGAGAATTTGATCGTCGAGAAACCACCTTAATGAAAACAGACATTATTGATGCGCTGGCGAGTCTTGGCTTTTTTGATAAGCCAACCTTAACCGAACATAACTCGTTACTGAGCTCGGTCAGCCAGCATGCTTACAAAGCCGAAGCCGTGCTTTACCAGAGTGATGATGAAAGTAAATCATTATTTATTATTCAGGAAGGACTGATTAAACTGGTGACCCATCTTGCCAATGGCCGCAATCGAATTGTGCGGTTACACAAACCAGGTTCCATGATCGGCATGGATGGCCTGATGAACGCACCTCACGAACATACCGCGATTGCCGTCAATGATGTCAAAGTCTTCCAGGTGCCCCATACCGAATTGCAACGTCTAAAAGAAAACGAACCACAACTTTACAACCAGTTACTGGAAAAATGGTACCAATACCTCAATTATGCCGATACCTGGATTACTGACTTTTCCACCGGAAACATCAAAGGCCGTGTTGCCAGGCTTATTGAATTTCTAGCACGCTTTGAATCTGACACAGGACCACAGATCGTCGAATTACTCACTACTGAAGAGATGTCAGAGATTCTCGGCGTCACGCCGGAAAGTGTGAGTCGGGTGGTTGCCGAGTTCAAAAGAGAAGGCATACTCAGCACGATAGAAAACAACACTGAGTCCCTGTTTAGTTGCGATCTGGATAAATTAAAACAGGAGACGGTTGCATAATCTTCGCTTACCAATCCAGGGTTGCCACTATCGGGTAATGATCCGAGGCAATTTTCGCTAGCGCACTTCGATGCGTCTTGATATCAATAATGTGTAACTGTGGATTGGCCCAGATCCGATCCAGGGCAAAAAGGGGCCAGCGAGTTGGGTAAGTCGCGGGCGCCTTAACCGAACCAAACCAGGATCGTAGCCAGCGCAATGGCCTTCCCCACAACGACCACTCATTCAAATCCCCGATTAACAACGTGATGTCCTCCGGGTCATCAGCCGGCGCACCGATCCAGTCCAGTAGTTTTCGTGTCTGGCTGCGTCGTTCCGAAGGCAGCAAGCCAAGGTGGGTCGCGATGATGCGTAAGGCGCTGTCTTTGTAGCTTACACTCATATCAATTGCGCCCCGTGGTTCCCGTTGTTTATAACTTAGGTCCAGTAGCTGGTGTTTTGCTACAGGCAAGGATGTTAACACCGCATTACCATAACGACCCGCTTCACGTAACAAGGTCGGCCCTTCAATATACTGCCAGGGGCTATTTTCTACCAGGAAATCCAGCAGTTCGCCGTGATGGGATAACGGCTGCGGCTGTGTATAAGGCCCTGGATGGGAGCTGGGAGTGTCATCTGGTCTTGCCCCAACATGCAGTCGTGACTCAACTTCCTGCAAGGCGATAACCTGGGCATCAAGTTCATGTAGGACACGACGGATACGTTCTGGTTGATACTTTCCATCCGTGCCGTAACACCGGTGAATATTGTAACTGGCAACCCGCAGTGTAGACATAGTGTTATGAGTTGGCGCGACCAAGTTTTATCAGGTAACGTGATAACAGATATCCGATTGTGATAATCACAGCCGAGATCAGCACCAGAATTAACACGGTTTCCATATTAGGATCTTCGAGTGTCGCCTGTACTCGATCGGTTAATAATGCGATTGCGGTAATCCCGGGAACCAGGCCAAACAGGGAACCCCAGAAAAAATCCCGCAAGCGGATATGTGACGCACCGGCAACCAGGTTAATAATGGTAAATGGTGCAATGGGCACAATCCGCACGACCACCATGGTAAAAATACCACGCCTGGCCAGTTTCTGACTAATGCGTTTAATCTTGCCACCGGCGAGCCCCTTTATCGTATCCCCTCCTAGGACAGCACCCAGTGCATAACCTGCCATCGCACTAGCCACCGCGCCTGCCAGTGCATAACCTGAGCCAAGATATGGTCCGAACACGACCACCGAGGCAATAATCAACAGGGTCACCGGGATCATCAGTAAGGCCGCAATGACAAATGCCAAAATCAAAACGATCGGAGCAAGAGGACTTTGCCCCATAGCATGCAGAGTCGTTGTTACTGCATCGATTTCCAGCCAGTTTCCCAGCGGGGTATAGTGCCAGGCAAATGCCAGTCCGAGTAATAACACCAGACTGGTTACCCAGGTGATAATTCGCCTTGCTGCATGTGGTGGGCTATCATCGGGCATCGCGTGGTAAAAGATATTATCGATATTCACCGGTTGCTCTGGATCGACCAGTTCTGATTCGGTTAAAACTGAATCAGTATACTTCGGAAGTTTTTCTTCCAACGGTAGCATTGAACGTTTGGCATCTACTTTACCCAGTGCTTCAACCGCGCGTAACACAGAGGTGTGTTGCTCGATCTCGGTATTGACCTTAACGCGTTTAACACCAAGGTGTTCGGATAATAACCTGTCACGGAAATGAATAATACCTTGTCGGTTATCATCATCTTCATTCTGTAGTTCAATGGCAATATCACATTCCGTATCCAACCCCATGGAACGATTATTCAAATTGGATGAGCCAACCCGGACAAAACGATCATCGATGATCATGACTTTTGCATGCAGATTAATCGGCGCCGTTTGGGCCTCCTGTTTATAAGGATAGTAAACACCGAGCCGCTGATAGGTGTCCGCTTCGCGCAACTCACGCAATAACCTGACACGAATTATGTCCATGGAATTCTGTGCCAGCCAGCCTTCGGTCTCTAAAGGAAGGTTGAGAATAATTTCCGGGCCTTCTTTTTCCTGTAAACGTTCAGCAAGTGCAGCACTAATCCTGGGACAGGTAAAATACTGGTTTTCGATGTAAATATAGTTCTGCGCAGCTGCGATGGAATCGAGATACAGTTGCTCGACTTCCTGCACTCCCTGGTATTCTTCATAAGCCGGCTCAGTACGACTGATGGCGATATCCACATTGGTTAAATCCGCCGCAAGTCCTGCGGGCCAGAGTTTGCCTTCGTCTGGTTCTGGTTTAGGAAGACACTGATCCGTCGCACGCCGCCAACGTTCACGGCTTAGATCATTTAAGGCACTTGCCGCTTCGCCGCTGATCGCAATTTGTACATCATGATAAGGACGGCCGAGAGTGCCATCAACTTTTTTTCGGCGTGTATCATGGGCCTTATGTTCGTTAGTATCCCAACGACCACGGGTTAAATCGAGCCCCCCCGAAAAAGCCAGCTGGTTGTCTATCACGACCACTTTTTGATGATGTGACGCACCTATCGGGTGCTGGTTGTCGAGGTGAAAATGCATGCGTGGATGTGTCAACCACCCGAGTTTATAACTCGGTAGCCATTCGCGGCTCATTGAAAACAGGACAGAAAAATCCCAGTTAAGGATATAGGTATCGAGTGTATCGTTTTCTTTCAGAGTATCATCTAATAACCGGGTCAAAGACCGCTTATCCCCCTGCAGCGCCCCCAGCCTGAGATCACTATAGATGTCCCAGGATAGAACCATAATGCTATGTTTTGACTGCGGCAGGACCTCATATAAAGCCCGAAAATAACGATCGCCATCGACCACAAAGGCAATGCGATCGGCATGTTTGATCCGCCAGCAGTTCCTGCCGGTCTTTAAAATCTTCTTTGCTGCCATTTAGTTTAATTATTTTTATCAGGCTGAATGACTGCCCTGTTTGTTGGGTGCGGTGTGCTTCGTATCGGGAATATCGAGTTCATCAATCGCCGCCAGAATATCCTCTAACAGACTATTCTCTTCGCCACCCAGCATGCCTTCTTCACGCGCGACGTCAAGTTCACGGGCATCCAGTTCCCAGGAACGCAAAATCTCCAATCGCTGCTGATCAGACAGGCTTTCGTCATTCAAGACATCCACGGGGTTGTGATAAACGGATGCAGGATCCAGTATTGCCTGTTGTAGTCTTGTTTTTTCGCTCATCGTAGATACTCCTACTTGTATTAGATTAATACCTTACCCAATCAGGAGCATTACGCATTGAGATTTTTCAATCAAAAATCATTGAAATTGCTCTGATTCCATTTCCAGAAAGACCTGGTAAGCGTTGCCTTTGTTGGCCGCGTTAAAGGTTGGCACATCCTGGTACTGCGACCAGTCGATCTGACTATAGGCCTCCTGGAACTGGGTAAGATTCTCCACCGCTTTACCCAACTCTTCACGTAGAAACTCGATATAGTTTTTGGTAAAGCGAATCGCTGCTGTTGGATTACTATCCGCAGAGCCATGTCCCGGTATCACAAAGCGTGGCTCGGGTTTCATTTGCTGCAGGTATTCGAGTGCGCTTAGCCAGTTTTTCGTATTCACTTCTTCACCACCGAGAAAGGGTAAGCGGCCACTGAATATCAGATCACCGGAAAATAGCACGCCATATTTTTTGACAATCATAATGGTGTCATCCGGCGCATGGGCAGGACCAGCATGAATAAGCTGAATCATGGTATCGCCCATATCGAATTCGGTTTTGTCGATAAATGTCTTGTCCGGCTTGACCAGGTAGGTCGTCTCATCCACCCAGGGAAACAGGGCTTCACGTCGTTGTGCCAGGCGTTGGCTTGCACCAGGCGAATCATAATATAAAGAAGCATCCCGCTGTGCCCAGATGGCAGCATCAGTATGTTCACGAAAGGCCTGCAGGCCGTAGGCATGGTCAGCATGGTAATGACCGATTACAACTAGTTTCACCTTTTTATCCGTCACCTTGCGAATTGCCTGTAGCAACCGGTAACCCAATACCGGTGTGCCAAGGCTGTCATAGACGACTACTCCTTTTTGCGTCACCACGAAACCGGCGTTTGCAGTGAGGCCTTCATTCTCCGCGCCGGGAACACCGGACATACCTTTAATGTAATAAACAGGAGCATCGGGAACCTTTTGCAGATTAAACTCAATGGTGGATTCACCATAGGGTGTTTTTACTCTCTCGTCAGCAACCGAGGGCAGGCTGAAGCAGAGAGTGAATAGTAAAACGCTTAGATATTTAAACATTGTTAAGACCCGGTTGATGATTACCGCATATAGGCGTAGCCATCTTCGGCTTGCAAGCGGATAATTTCAGCATCGGCCATCGGCACGATTTCGACAAAACCATGAATATCTTCTGGATCATAGCCATGTCCCTTCGCGGCAATCTTGCACATTCTGATCTTGATAATGCCACCGACAGTAAGACTCTGGGCGCGCCGCATGAGCTCTTTATGTTCCTTGTAGTTTTTAATCGCAAAGTAATTGATTTCATTGCCATGTAGGACAATCACAATAGATGCTTCAAACGGGTTGGCATTGTAAAGCTGACTAAGATAGCTGGCCCGATCAAGCACATTTTCAAGTGCCCGGACATTATTCACCGCAACATCATAGACAACCTTGTTTGGCTTGTATTCAACCTCTTCGGCCTGGCCTTTACCCCAGGGCGCAGGATCAGCCGCTTGCGCAGGCGCAAGCATCGCTATAAAGAGCGTTAACGTCATGGCCAGTGATTTCATTGCATCTCCTTTTTGTAATAGCTTGCTATAGTTTACTTTATTTACCGGAAAACAAATTGATATTTCTCAATGTTCCTTGTATGCGGATGTGAAATGATTGATTACCAGTAAGTAGTTGATTTATTAAACAATAGTATCAGCAAGCGCAACCAGCAACAGTCACTAACACATACTATTTATATAGATAAAGGCGAATTACCCATGACTAAACAATATACGACAACACTGTTAATGCGCGAATTTATCACCCATGATGTACAACGTTTTATTGTCGAGCGACCTGCCGGACTAAACTTTAAACCCGGACAAGGTGTGGAGTTAGCCATCAATCAACCAGACTGGAAAGATGAAGGAAGACCCTTTACACCGACGAATCATCAGGATGATAAAGTACTTGAGTTCATGATTAAGAAATATCCGGATCATGAAGGGGTCACACGTGAGTTACATAGCCTGGCTGCTGGTAGTGAACTACTCATCTCGGAGCCGTTCGGTACCATCGAGTACAAAGGTCCGGGTGTATTTTTGGCCGGAGGCGTTGGCATTACGCCCTTTATTGCAATTTTGCGCGAACAGGCCCGTGCCGCTGGAAGCCAGGGTAATACGCTGATCTTTTCCAATAAAACCGCCGAAGATGTAATTTGTGAGCATGAGTTTCGTCATTACCTGGGAGAGCAGTGTATTCTAACCACGACTGGTGAAGAAACACCGAGATACGAGCATCGCCGTATCGATAAGGATTTTCTCAAAGAGAAGATTAACGATTTTGATCAGCACTTTTATGTATGTGGTCCACCTGGTTTTATGAAAGCGATTAATCAGGCACTGGAAGAGCTAGGTGCTAATCCACAGAACCTGATCTTTGAGCAATAAATATTGATTAGTAAAACAATGATTTTTGGTTGTATACCCGTAAATTAGCAACCTTTTGATTATGTTATGTAAAAACAGCGAGTCGCTGATCCGCTATACTAAATAATAGAGAATTCAAATCTATATTTCTTGAAGCAGGGAGTCTCAATGATTCGGCAGTTAAAAAAACTAATTGGATATACTCTACAGGCCAGCGATGGGGAGATTGGCCGCTGTGATGATTTCCTGTTTGATGATGAGAAGTGGGCAATCCGCTACATGGTCGCCGACACCTCTAAATGGTTACCCGGCCGGGAAGTGATTATCTCGCCAGTGTTCCTCGATAGACCCGACTGGGAAGAGAAAAATGTACCGGTGCGTCTGACGCGGCAACAGATTAAAGACAGCCCTCCTCTCATCGAAAAAACACCGGTCTCACGAAGATATGAAATGCTGTATTACCAACATTATAGGCTTCCCCAGTATTGGTCAGGCGGTAATCTCTGGGGAGGATACCAGGATCCCTACGGCACAGTTTATCCTATCGAGGTTGAACCGATTCCCAAAGAAGAACTCCAAAAAGCCGAACAGATTCATCTGCGTTCAGTCAATGAAGTCATCAAATATCATATTTCCACCACCGATGGGCAGGCTGGCCATGTAGAGGATTTTCTGATTGATGATGAAACCCTGGCGATTCGTTATCTAGTGATTGATACCCGTAACTGGTTGCCGGGTAAAAAGGTATTACTCTCCCCGGCCTGGCTGAAATCAATAAGCTGGGAAGAACAAAAGGTCCATGTTGACCTCGATTCGGATACCATCAGGAATTGTCCTGAATATGATGCCTCTAAGCCGGTTACTCGCGAATATGAAATCGCGCTATTTGATTATTATGCCCGTTCCTATTACTGGGATTAGCGTTTAGCCCTACGCGGTGCGGGGAGAACAAACAAGGTGCCCACATACAAAAGTATTGCCAGGAACAGGACCGTCGTAAAGCCAAAGTGGATGGCCAGGATGGTGGCCAATACAGCACTCATCACCGAAGCACAACCATTGATCGCCCAGGCCCAGGGAATATAAGATTTTGCATTCTCATCCAGACTGCCAAGGGCCAGCGGAAACGGCATTCCCATAAAAAAGGCTAACGGTGCTATCAAGACGATAGTCACCATGACTTTTAACCAGACCGGAATTCCCATCATCCAGTCAAACACGACCGGTAACGTTAGAACATATAAAACAACAAACAATGCTATCGCAACAACAGCCATCAATAACACCTGCCGGCGCGATCTTGTTTGCAGTAAGCGACCGGACCAGGCACTGCCCAGGCCTGATAAAACCAGGAAACCTGTCAGGGTCACGGCAATTGAAAAAACGGGATGATGTAGAAACAGGATAAACTTTTGCATCATCGCGATTTCAATAAACAGGAAGGCAATACCGATTGCCAGGAAATAGGCAAAGACATGCCAGCCTGTTACCGTGGATTGTGTTAAATTCTCACGACGTCGCAACAGCCAGACAGGGATGACGATCAGGAATACACTAAAAAATATCGCAATCACCAACGTCGCCATCAAGGTGATATAACCCCACTCGATCAGCGGCATACCCCCCTTGTCGCGCAAGCTTAAAATCTCATTGAGGGTTGACCATTTGAAAAACTGATGGAAATACGGTTGATCATCAGTAGCCGGCTGTAGATTAAATTTATACCGTTGAAAGAAAGATTGCCGCTGCTCACTCAATATCGATTGGGTAGCCTGATAAAAAACAGGTGAAGACAGGACATTAAAGCGATTCACCTGATTTTCTTCTATCCCTGGGTGATAAACCAGGTCAAAAGAGCGCTGTTTGCAGAAACTTTTGACTGTTTCTATCTCTTTATCAGTGAATTCACCCTTTTTGGCCAGTACCGTACTGGTCTGCCAACTACGGATCATTATGAGTCGTTGTTCAGGATTTGAAATGCCAGCTAGCTCCATGGCCTCGACCAGAGAAGCAAACACTTTTAAACTGTCCCGCGGTGGCAGCTTGACCCAGCGAGTAATGGCCAGCGAACCCCCCGTTGTTAAGCGCGAAAGGTAAGTCTGCAATGCCTCGATGGTATATAGGTAACTCTCATTGAGAGCATACAGACCGGATGATGAAGCGTTAAAGGTATCCACCAGGGCTAATTGGATCAAATCATAGTTTTTCTCAGTACGCGTAAGAAAATCACGTACCTCAGCCTGATGGATAGTCACATCCTCCTGGTTATATAACCCTCCAGTAAACTCGGCAAAATCATGATTAACTAACTCTATGATTTGCGGGTTGAGTTCCACCCCTTCGATCTGGTCGACCTGATGATACTGTGCCTGTAAGATATCGCTCCCACCCCCTGCCCCCAAAACCAGAACAGTTTGGCTATCCTGTAAATGGAACGGTAACGCCGAGGTCATTTGGTCCAGATAGGCGAGCTGATCTCGGTGCGCTGGTTGTTTTGTCAGGACCGTCATGTTGTCAGCATCGGTAAACACCGCCAATTGCGGCAACGGCTCGCGGGTCGCATTGAGACTCAGACCAGGCGCATGCCGGAGTGGAATCGCTTCACTCTCCACTACCTGGATGAAACCCAGGGGACTATTCTTCTGCTTAATAATTTTCGTGGCACTGATCTGAAGCAGTTGTGGCAAACCTTTATAAGGTGATGGATTGAGTTCCAGGTTGGTTGCGATGAGTACGACCCCTACTACGGCGAGTGACAACACTACACCGGTATAGCGAGCAGTAACTTTACCAAGCTCAAGCATCGCTACCAGTGCGACGAGCAAGGCCATGATCGACATGACTAGTAAAGCGGTAGTTGGGAATAACCAGTACAGCATGGCAATACTGGCCAGGCTGCCCAACCCTGCCCCCAACAGATCCATGGCGTATAAGCGTGAAATCTGCTGGCCAAATTGCATGAACGCCAGACAGATCGCGGTGGCGGCAAAGAAAAAGGGTATCGCCAGTAACAGGAAGATTGCGCTTAAATATCCTAACTGCAACTCATCCCAGAGAATGACTTCAGCATTAAACGGAATATGCTGTGCTATAGAAAAACAGGCTAAGGAAGTCAGCGCAAATAAAATCACTGCACTGATATACCCCGCTTCGAAATGCCTGAGTAACCGTTGTTGATAAATACTCACAATGGCACCACTAATCCCGTACCCTAACAATGCCAGGCCAATGATCATATAAGCAAAATGGTGCCACTGAATGATCGAAAAAAGCCGCATCAGCAGGATTTCATACGCCAGGGCACTGCCGGACAACATGAATAGTGACAAATAGGGAGGACAACGTATCATAATGATACAGTGGCGTTTTAGTGTTTGCCTGTCAACGGAACGAAACGCACTGGCACGACCTGGCGGGTCTTGATCGTGCCATCTTCCTGCTTGGTGACTAATAACAATTGCTGAGTCATAAAACGACTCCCGACCGGAATCATCATGTGTCCACCCGGCTTGAGTTGTGCAATCAGGGGGGGCGGAATATGACTGGCGGCTGCGGTGACCACAATGCCGTCAAACGGTGCCTCACTCTCCCAGCCATAATAGCCATCGCCGGTACGGGTATGTACATTAGAATAGCGAAGGCGCTGCAGACGTTGATCCGCCTCCTCGGCCAGGGGTTCAATGATTTCAATGGTGTACACCTTATCCACCACTTCGGCCAGGATCGCCGCCTGGTAACCAGAACCTGTCCCCACCTCAAGCACTTTGTCCGTGGCCTTTGGCTCCAGAAGTTCGGTCATGATCGCCACGATATAGGGCTGTGAGATCGTTTGTCCATAGCCGATCGGCAATGGTCGATTCTGATAGGCAAACCGTTTCTCTTCGGGGGGGACAAACTCGTGGCGAGGCACCGATTCCAATGCCTGCACCACCTGGGGACTCAGCTCTGACTTGCCAAGATAAAAGCTTGTAAAATTGACGTCCTTCTTGATTTGCTCAACTAACTGTTGCCGCTCAGAGAAATAACTTTGCGCATGAACACCTGTTGGTGATGACCCATAAGCGATTAGTATTAGAGATAGAGATAGTAGATATCGCTTGACCATTTCCAAACCCTGTAGCTTCTATTTAAAGTATTACTCAAGATTAGAAAAATATCACCCTTCTATATCAATTGTATATTTGTCTCGATGGTTATCTATAGATTGTCTGACATAAATCACAACCAAGATAACGCACATCAAAAGTGTGTTAATTATTTATATTTATTGTGAATATAGCTACGCCAGCCACCATAACTTGAGATGTTAGTTGATTCAGCTTCAATATACGCCTCACAGATAAAACCCGGCTCCCAGTCACCGTTATCAAGCTCGACTTTACCGAGCCCCAGTGGGTGCGGAATGCCAGCCAGGAAACTGCCAAAATGCTCGGCTGGCATTTCCCAGACTTCCACTTCGATGGCGACCCCTCCCTTGTTTGTTCGGATCATACCCGGTCGTTCAGGGGGGCCGCCCGGTAAGGCGACTAATTGATAATGCGGAGCTGATGTACATTTTTTTACCAACGTTGCATCGCGTTCTAACAACTGAGCGTTTAACGGTAACTCTGACATGTGGGCACCACATACCACGATGCTCATCAGATTATTCGCGGCAGCGCAGGCCACTTCTTTTTCCGGATATTTGTTATTCGTCGCGCCCAATGGCAAATTTAACGCATGCTGGAGCCTGCCTGCGTAATTTAATAATTTTCTATCACTAAAGGCGGTAGACACCAGGGTAACACCAAAAGGCAAGCCTTGCTTTGTAAACCCGGATGGCACAGCAATCGAAGTATAATCCAGCAGATTCATGTAATTGGTGTAATAGCCCAGGTTCGAATTGAGTTCGATGGGATTGTTCTTTACTTCATCAAGCGTATAGATTGTGCCGGCCGTCGGCGTAACCAGAAAGTCACAGTCATCGAGAATCTTATCGGTAATCTGTTTACATGCCTGTAATTTGTACTGCGCACGAAAGGCATCGGCTGCAGTGTTGTCTTTACCCGCGCCAATGATGGTGCGGGTCACATCCAGTAAGACTTCCGGTTGTTGTTCAATAATGGATTCACAGGCAAGATAGCGCTCCGTTACCCAGGGTCCTTGATAGAGTAACTTTGCAGCGTTGATAAAGGCCGAGAAATCGATTTCTTTTTTTATCCCACCGAGCTTTTCCAGCTCCAGAATGGTTTCACTAAATAGTAATAAATAATCCTCATTGCCAAAGAATTCCAGCTGTTCGGTTTTAGGTACCGCAAAGGTAAAGGGTGGTTGCCGGTAATTGATGTGCTTACCTGTTTTAACTTCATGTCGCGAATATGGATCTAGTGGGTCATGTTTCGCGGTAAGCTCAAACAAGGTACATAGCTCATGGGTAGTAGTTGTAAAAAAAGCGAGACAATCGAGGCTCTTGCAGGCTGGAACCACCCCGCGATTACTTAACAAACCGCGTGTCGGTTTTAATCCCAGAATATTATTGAATGCGGCCGGGACACGACCCGACCCTGCCGTATCCGTCCCGAGGGCAAATGACACCAGTCCCTGGGCAACCACCACCGCCGAGCCAGAACTGGATCCACCGGCAATGTATTCCTGGTTAAAACTATTCTTTGTTGCGCCAAACGGCGAGCGCACGCCAACCAGGCCCGTTGCAAACTGATCCAGGTTGGTCTTACCGAGTGGAATAGCACCAGCATTGATCAGTAACTGCACCACATAGGCAGATTCGGCAGGCGTATAGCTAAAAGCCTCACAGGCGGCCGTGGTTGGGATACCTTTTAAATCGATATTATCTTTTATCGCAAAGGGCACACCATAGAGTGGTAACTCATCGGGTGATTTTCCATTGAGTGTTTCAAGATAGGGCTGGATTTCGTCAAAAGACATCAGATAGATCCAGCTATTGTATTCTTTCAGATCATGGGCACGTTGCAATAGAGACTGGATCAACTCTGTAGGCGTGAAATCCTTATTTCGATAATGTTCCAATATCTGCGAGATCGTCAGATTCGTTATATTCATACTTAAATTTCCTGTATCACTAATCGCTGACCTGCTACAACCTGGTGGCCCTCGGACTTGAGTATCTTTTTGATTACGCCTGGTTCGACTGCCGTTACTTCAATTTCCATTTTCATGGATTCAAGAATTAATATCGGATCGCCTTTCTTCACTTTATCACCGGGTTGTACCAGGATTTTCCATATATTACCTGCTACATGACTTTCAATCGCGACTTGATGCTCAGCAAGGGCTTCCTCCAGGGCAGGGTCATCGGCGACATGTTGTTCTGTTTCGAAATTGATCTGGCCTGACTCGATCCAGCGCTGGAGCTCTTCATCAAAGGCAGCCTGGCGTTTTCTGGCAAAGACGTCTATCTCATGTTTATTGTTGGCCAGATACTGATTGTATTCTTTTAAACTGAATTCAGTGTGTTCGATTTTAATCGGGTACTGCCCTTTTGGAAAATCCTTACGTATTTGTTTAAGTTGCTCAGCACTAACTTCATA
>JASFLV010000007.1:0-18615 GCA_050117915.1 Thioalkalispiraceae bacterium
TGCCAAATAATCACTAAGTTGTTAATTTCAAAGGGAGTACTTTTGAGTGGATGTATATATTGAGGCTGGCGGATGGTTAATGGTCCCCATCCTGTTGTGTTCGATTGCGGCTGTCGCGATCATTATCGAGCGTTTCTGGTCGTTACAGAGTAAAAAAATTGCTCCCCGAAATCTCGTTGCCCAGGTCTGGCAGTGGTACAAGTCAGATTCACTTGATGAAAAACGGATTGATGCCCTGAGTGCCACGTCACCGCTGGGTCGGATTTTAGCTGCGGGTCTTGTCAACCGTAAGCATCCTCGTGAAGTCATGAAAGAGAGTATTGAAGATACTGGGCGACAGGTCATTCATGAACTGGAACGTTTTTTAAACACCCTCGGGACGATTGCTGCGATTACGCCGTTACTGGGTCTGCTAGGCACGGTGATCGGCATGATTGAAGTGTTCACCAAGATTATGAGCCATGGTGTGGGTAACCCGGCTGTCCTGGCCGGCGGTATTTCAGAAGCCCTGATTACAACCGCTGCCGGTCTATTTGTCGGTATCCCGACCCTGATTTTCTATCGTTATTTTCGCGGCAAAGTCGATGCATTGGTTCTGAGAATGGAAGAGGAATCTCTCAAGATCGTCGACGTAATGCATGGCGACCGTGAATTAACCCAGCAAAAAGATTAACGATGAATTTTCGCAATAAACAAGAAGATGTGGTAGATATCAATCTGACTCCCTTGATTGATGTCGTCTTTCTGCTGTTAATCTTCTTTATGGTGTCAACAACATTTCAGAAAAGCTCTGAGATTCAGATTGAGCTTCCTGAGGCAAGCGGTGAAGTAGAGCCAAAAAAAGAATTTGTCGTTGAGATAAGTATCGATAGCCTGGGGCGCTACTATGTTAACGATCGTGTTCTGGTGGATAAAAAGTTAGCGACATTAAAGCAGGCAATCAGACAAACCATCGGCTCGAAAAAGAACCCACATATCGTAATTAATGCGGATAAAAATGCCACACACCAATCTGTTGTTATAGCTATGGATGCTGCAAATCAACTTGGTTTAAGTAAGTTCAGTCTGGCAACCAAGCAAAGCAGAGAAGACAACTAGTCTATGCCAAGCACATCGCAACCCTCAATGAGTGGCTGGTTGGTCTATAAGAGACTCTTAGGGTATTCACTACCATATTGGAAGATTTTCCTTATTGCAATTATAGGGATGGTTGTCATTGCTATCTCGGAATTGTCGTTTGCAAAATTTGTGGAACCCATGCTGGATGGTACTTTTGGCAAGCGCGATCCAGTGATCATCAAGTGGGTCCCGATCGTATTGATGACTATCTATGCGATAAGGATATTTGGTAATTTCATGTCCAGCTATTTTATGGCGGTAATTGCCAGGGGGGTGATCCGTCAATTACGCGCCAAAGTATTCAATCATTTTCTATCACTTTCCATATCCTATTTTGATTCACAGTCAACCGGCGCACTGGTTTCAAAAATGGTTTACGACATTGAGCAACTGGCTGACGCAGCATCCTCTGTGGTCACGATATTGATTCGTAACTCGCTTATTATCATTGCTTTGCTTGCATTCATGTTTTATAACAATGCAGAGCTGGCGGCTATGCTGTTGATTAGCATTCCATTCCTGTTAATCATTGTTCTGTATGTAAGTAAACGATTTAGATTAATAAGTCGGCGAATACAAAACTCGATGGGCGATGTTTCAAGTGTTACTGAAGAAATACTTGAGGCCAACCGCGAAGTTAAAATATTTGGTGGCCAGAAATATGAACGCGGCCGTTTTCAAGATATCAATAATAATAACTGGAGGCAGTTTTTAAAATATCATGCCACTACTGCCTTAAGCTCACCAGTTATCGAATTCATAGTGGCGACTGCCTTCGCCGGTATCCTTTATTACGTGACACAACCGGAAATGATTAAACAAATGACTTCCGGTAAATTTATGTCATTTCTCACTGCAATGCTTTTGCTGCTACAGGCTGCACGACCCTTGGCTAATATAAATGCTCAACTACAAAGGGGGATTGCTGCTGCACAAAGTGTATTTGACTTACTCGATACCGAAGCTGAAAAAGAAACCGGCAGCAAAATCCTGGAAAGGGTCAAGGGTAATATCCAATACCAGCATGTGACATTTGCTTATAAAGATGAACGCAATGTACTCAGTGATATCAATTTAACAATCAATGCAGGTGAGAGTGTAGCGCTAGTCGGAAGATCTGGTTCAGGAAAAACCACGCTAGTCAATTTATTACCGAGATTCTACGAATTAAAGCATGGGAAAATTTTGATTGATGGTCACGATATCTCTCAGGCGCGACTCGACAGTCTACGCTCTCATATCGCGCTGGTTAGTCAGCATGTAACGCTTTTCAATGACACAATTGCACATAATATTGCATACGGTGATCTTGAGAATGCTTCATTAGATGATATTCGTCGCGCTGCAGATGCTGCACATGCGCTTGAGTTTATTGATCAACTACCTGATGGCTTTGACACTCTTGTAGGTGATAATGGAGTACTGCTCTCTGGTGGGCAGCGCCAGCGTCTTGCCATTGCCAGGGCGATTTTAAAAGATGCGCCAATATTGATCCTGGATGAAGCAACCTCGGCGCTTGATACTGAATCGGAACGCCATATCCAGGCGGCGATGGATGAAGTAATGAAAGATCGTACAACTTTGGTTATCGCGCATCGCCTGTCAACCATTGAGCGAGTTGATAAGATTGTGGTACTGGAAAATGGCATGATCATCGAGAGTGGTAAACATGCAGAGTTATTAGAGAAGCAGGGAGCATACCAAAAACTACATAAGCTACAATTTTCAAACACATAAATTTGGTGAAACGTGACCAATGACATAAAAAATAGAATTCAACGTATACTGGAAGATACCTGGTACAGCAAAACCGGTTTAACCCAAGTTCTGCGTCCCTTGTCCTGGTTGTTTATAATCATTGTCGTTGTCAGGCGCCAGCTCTACAAACTCAATATCATGAAGTCGACGCGTTTACCCGTACCGGTTATCATAGTTGGTAATTTGACCGTCGGCGGTACAGGCAAAACACCCTTAGTGATATGGTTAGCCGATTTTCTGAAATCAGCAGGCTATAAGCCAGGCATACTCAGTAGAGGCTATAGTGGTAAGGCAAACAAATGGCCACAACAGGTCAGGCCGGATTCGGATCCAGTTATTGTTGGCGATGAGGCCGTTGTTATTGCAAGACGAACGGGGTGTCCAATGGCGGTAGGACCAGACAGGGTAACTGCAGGACAGGCGCTGCTTAAGTACTCCGATTGTGATGTCATTATCTGTGATGATGGTTTACAACATTATGCTCTGGCACGTGATATTGAAATAATGGTGATTGATGGGGTGCGGCGCTTTGGTAACGGCTTTTGTTTGCCTGCCGGGCCACTACGTGAACGACAATCTCGCAAAGATGAAGTCGACTGCAAAGTAACGACTGGCGTTGCTGCACAAGGGGAATATGCAATGTCATATCACGGCACGCAAATTATTAATTTATTATCAGGTCAGAAACAAGATCTCAGCGAGGTGCGGGGTGAGAATATAATTGCTATTGCGGGAATAGGAAACCCTGACCGATTTTTTAATTATTTACGCTCGAACGGACTGCGGTTAAATACACGGGCATATCCTGATCACTATCATTACAAAACAAACTCGATTGATGTTGATGAAACTGCAACCGTTTTGATGACGGAAAAAGATGCAGTAAAATGTCAACGTTACGCAAAGCAAGACTGGTGGTATTTACCGGTTGATGTTGATTTACCTAAAGAGTTTGGTCTAGAAATCATTAATCTAATAGGGAAGACAAATGGATAAAAAATTGCTTGACATTCTTGCTTGTCCAATTTGCAAGGGGCCCCTGAAGTATTATCCAAAGCAGAGTGAACTGATTTGCCCTGTCGACAGACTGGCTTATCCGATTCGAGACGATATTCCAGTGATGCTTGAAGAAGAAGCACGCGAGTTGCCAGCAGAAGAGGAACTGGACTAGGTGTCGTATACAGTTGTAATACCGGCACGTTATGCCTCCATGCGTCTACCGGGTAAACTGCTTAAAGACATTAATGGCAAAGCTGTTCTGCAGCATGTGTATGAACGCGCAGCGTCATCAACAGCTGATTCTGTTATTGTTGCCACCGATGACAAAAGGATCGCGACATTGGTTTCAGGGTTTGGTGGTGATGTGTGCATGACAGCCAGCGAACATGACTCAGGTACACAACGTATTGCTGAGGTTGTTAAGATAAGAAATATTTCTGCAGACTCGATCATTGTAAATGTACAAGGCGATGAACCTTTTATACCCGTGACCTGTATTGAACAAGTAGCCGGGCTACTTGCCGAACAGCAGGATGCGGTGATGGGGACTCTGTGTACGCCTCTGACCTCCAGTCACGAAGTCTTCGACAGTAATGTCGTAAAGGTCGTGATGAATTGTAAAAATGAAGCCATGTATTTTAGCCGGGCGACGATTCCCTGGTTTCGAGGTGAATATGAAAGCAACAAGGTTGAGAGCAGTCATCTCTCTTCTACCTATCGCCATATTGGCATTTACGCCTATCGTGCTGGTTTTATTCAGCAATATACTGAGTACCAACCGTGTAGTCTGGAGAAAATCGAAAAGCTGGAACAGCTGCGGGTGTTATGGTACGGAAACAAAATAGCAGTCGCTAGAGCGGTAGAGGTTCCTGGACCGGGTATCGATACATTACAGGACCTGGAAAATGCCAGAAAGCTTTCAAGCGCCTAAAGATACTCAAGCGATATCAATTTCGAGAAAAGCAGGATGCAAGCCCGTTTTGTCTGCGGTAAGCACCGGGATGGTTAGTGTGGTTGGGACACGACGATGAGCGTCACCATGCTGATCAGGTTGTATATACGTATCGGGATGTTTTACTTGTAAAACCAGTTCAGTACTTTGCTCCAGCACCTCAATGACCAGATAATGCTTGTCACCCAGGGTGACAGTTTGGCCTATCATCCCGCGTAATTGTGAAAGCGTGATATTTATCTCGGTCATGGTAAAATGGGCATAAGTAGTTATTTATAAATTAGGTTGAATATCGTAATCATGCAAGAAAAAGTTACTGTTCTCTTCGTCTGCATGGGGAATATCTGTCGATCCCCAACAGCTGAAGGTGTTTTTCGTTATGTTGTTGAAAATTCTGAGTTAAAAGGCAAAATCCTCACGGATTCTGCTGGCACGCACGCCTATCATGTTGGTGAACCGCCTGATCGCAGGGCGCAAGCCACGGCAACAGCGCGTGGAATTGACATCAGTGATCTCAGGGCACGTAAAGTGAGTGGTGAAGATTTCGAGAAGTTTGATTACGTGGTTGCGATGGACAATGATAACTTTGCCAGTTTGTTAAATGATTGCCCCGAAGAACACAAAGAGAAAGTGCATTTATTTCTTAATTTTGCTGAGGGTCTGAATGAACGCGAAGTACCCGATCCCTATTATGGCGGACAACATGGGTTTGAACGTGTGTTTGATATGGTAGAAGCCGCAGCTAGAGGCTTGCTTGAAGATATTGTTGCACAGCTCTCCAGGAAATAAGTGGAACAGGTTACTGGATAATAAAACCTGTAAAGTATACTTCGTCGACGATTGGCTGACCGGTTTTTTCGGTCATGACCGCCTGAATCTCTTCTAGCGTCCTTTCGCGTAATTTTTGTTTACCTGCAACTGAACGGACCTCATTCGAGGTTTGCTCACTTAAGACCATCATCACTGAGTGCTGGATTGCCGGCATGTGAGTGTGCAGGTGTGGCTTAAGGGTTTCATCTTTAACTTTTAATTGTGCATTGACCTGCAGGAATGCCGTGGTGTTCTCATCAGCCAGGTTGACAACAAATGGTGTCGCGATTTCAAAATATGGGGTACCGCCGCTGGCGGCAAAAGCCGGCTTATATACGGCCATGAATAATATTAGTAAAGGGTAGATTTTAAGCTGAATTAAACGCATCCGAAGACCTGATAATAAGCATTATTATCAGGTATCGGATCAGATGCGTTTTTCTTTATATGCCAGACCTGCTTTTACCCTGCTGAATGACCTGTTCGTTTTAGTTTTCAGAGGAGGGTTCATTCTTGGGCTGGCTCTGTGCCTGGGCCGTGGCGGCAGTTGCTGCTGATCGGGTCTCGATTTGCACAAGCTTTTCCGCATTGTCTGTTTTTTCCTGCCTGGCTTTTTTCTCGCCAGTCGTTTTCTTTTCCACAGCAACTGGTTTGACCGACTGCTTCTCTGTGACAGATTTAACAGGTGCTTCGGAAACGGGGGGCTGTGATGCTGATACATTGTCGCCCTGATTCTTATCCGCTGCAGGCTTCGCTTGCACTTGTGCGAGTGAAGGTTTGTCAGTTGAGGCTGGAGATGTCTCGCTTACTCCGGCAGGTTTGGCTGCTGATTTTTTGTCTTCGCCAGGCCCCTGTTTATCGTTTGGTGAACTAGTGTTGTTTGCCGGTATGCTTTCCTGGGTTTTGCTTGCCTCTTGTGTACTTGCACTGCTGTTTGGGTTGTTATCTCGATTGCCACCGCGACGACGCCGTCCACCACGTCTCCCGCGTCGCTTAGCCTGACCACCACTGCTCGTTTCCCTGGTTTGCTGGTTATCTGCTGCCTTGCTTTCATTATTTGCTGGCGTCGCTTGCTGCTGGCCAGATTGTGTTTGCGGTGACTGGCGTTGATTGCGGTTCTGGCTTTGGCCTTTGCCCTGATTACGAGGCTTGCCGCCTGACTGTTGATCTGCAGCTTTTGGTTGTTGCTGCCGGCGGCCCTGGCCCTGACCCTGGCGCCGCTGAGTTGTTTTACGCCGTTGCTGGGGTTTACGACCCTGGGGCCGACGTGGCTGAGGTTTGCGTTTTTCAGTCGTGCCTGTACCAAACAGGGCGCGCCACAATCTAACAAACAAACCTGGGCCCTGAACCACCGGTGTCGGTGCCGGGCGAGGGGCTGCTGCTGGCATCACAGACTTGATGGCAGGCTGTTCAGCCGGTGGTGCTGGCTGAGTTACACCGGATTCAATGTCGACTTCCGGCATCTTGACCATTTCGAAACTGCTTTGCTTCTCCATTTCGGGGGTTACATCGCTTTCCCGTATTCTTACTACCTCAAAATGCGGCGTCTCCAGCTGGAGATTGGGAACAAGAATAATTTTGGCTTTGTGACGCAGCTGAATCTCTTCAATGGTTTTGCGTTTTTCGTTTAACAGGAAGGTTGCCGCATCCACCGGTAACTGGGCAATGACCCGAGCGGTATTTTCTTTCATGGCCTCTTCTTCAACCAGGCGCAAAATCGACAGCGCCAGCGACTCAATTCCACGAATCGTGCCATGCCCTTCACAACGTGGGCAGACAATCTGACTGGATTCGCCAAGAGAAGGGCGCAGGCGTTGCCGTGACATTTCCAGTAAGCCAAAGCGTGAAATGCGGCCTACCTGGACTCGGGCACGGTCAAGTTTCAGCGCCTCACGTAAGCGGTTTTCTACCTCACGCTGATTGCGCGACGGCGTCATATCGATAAAGTCGATGACGATTAAACCGCCTATATCCCGCAAACGCATTTGGCGGGCGACTTCATCGGCGGCTTCAAGATTGGTCATCAGGGCGGTTTCTTCGATATCACTGCCTTTGGTTGCCCGTGCGGAGTTAATATCGATGGAAATCAGGGCCTCAGTCGGGTCAATGACCAGGGCACCCCCTGATGGCAGACGTACTTCACGTTGGAAAGCGGACTCAATTTGGGTTTCGATTTGGTAACGGGTGAATAACGGGACATCATCAGTGTATTGCTTTACCCGATTAACGTTATGCGGCATAACCTGCTGCATGAACTCCTGGGCCTGTTTAAACACACCCGGCTCATCAATAATGATTTCGTTAATGTCATTGCGGAAATAATCACGAATCGCCCGGACCACCAGATTACTTTCCTGATAAATCAGGAAGGGAGGGTCACGTTGTTCGGCGGCTTCCGAGATCGCTCGCCATAGATTAATCAGATAATCAAGGTCCCACTGTAGCTCTTCATTGCTCTTACCAACGCCGGCGGTACGCAGGATAACGCCCATATCAGTAGGTATCTCCAGGCTGCTCATGGCGTCACGGGCCTCGGAGCGATCTTCGCCTTCAATCCGCCGTGAGACACCACCCGCTCTTGGATTATTGGGCATCAAGACCAGGTAGCGGCCGGCCAGGGAAATGAAGGTGGTCAACGCCGCACCTTTATTACCGCGTTCTTCCTTGCCAACCTGGACAACAACTTCAATACCTTCTTCCAGGACTTCCTTGATACTGATCTTGCCTTGGGATAGATCGGTGCCTTCTTTGAAGTACTGGCGAGAAATCTCCTTGAGTGGCAAAAAACCATGACGTTCTGCGCCATAGTCGACAAATGCCGCTTCCAGGGAGGGTTCGATACGCGTGATGCGACCTTTATAGATATTGGCTTTTTTGGATTCGCGGGAGGTACTTTCGATGTCGAGATCATACAAACGCTGACCATCGACCAGAGCAACACGCAACTCTTCCGGTTGAGTTGCGTTAAACAACATACGTTTCATTTTTTAAAACCTTATACTAACGGCGCTCAACCACAGCCTAATGCAGTAGGTTCGCCAGACCAGTCCCGTCACACAAGCGACTCAGATCGAATTGTGTTAAGTAAAAGTCGGTCTGCTCATCATGTTCCATATTGAAACTATGGGAGCGCAATTTCATTATTGTGTCATTCTGTCCCGAGTATTTGGTAACATTCGAGTCGAGTACGAGACACACCTTTTTCTTCAGGCCATCTACATATCGTGATTGGCAAAACGCACTAAGCGATGAGGTAAATGGCGCAAAACCTGATTATTTCATAACCCCAGGATATATAAGGATATCTAGAGGAAATAGCTGGCCATGCCAGATATAGGTAAATATAACAGTCTAATGACATCCCAGCAATAATTGATAGCTTTGGACAGCAAATAAGCAATTGAACTCTATGCAAAATCAACAACATAACAAGGTCCAATGGCTAACGATTGAGGCCGAATACGAAGGCCAACGCATTGATAACTATCTCCTGCGCATCCTCAAGGGGGTGCCCAAGAGCATGATTTATCGCATCCTCAGACGGGGTGAGGTCAGGGTCAATAAAGGCAGGGTGAAACCAACCTACCGCCTGAAAGCAGCTGATGAACTGCGTATTCCGCCCATCCGCATGTCGATCGGTGTAGATAAGGGCTCGAAAAAGACCGGGCAGGCACTGGATGCACGTATCCTGTATGAGGACAAGCGACTGCTGATCATCAATAAGCCCAGTGGTTTAGCGGTACATGGGGGAAGTGGTATCCAGTTTGGTGTGATCGAGAGTATGCGCAAATCCCGACCCGATTTGCACTATCTGGAGCTTGCACACCGACTCGACCGGGATACCTCGGGCTGTCTGGTGTTGGCTAAGAAACGCAGTGCATTACGTCAATTACATGAATTACTTCGTACTGGTAAGGTACAGAAGCGTTACCTGGCCCTGGTGCAGGGTAATTGGCAATATGGCACGAAAAATATCGATGTTCCCTTGCAGAAGCAGGTATTACGCTCCGGCGAACGGGTGGTCAGAGCCAGCGAACAGGGTAAACCGGCTTCCAGCACCTTTCGACCGCTTGCCGTAAGCAAAAAGGCCAGCTTATTGGAAGTTGAAATTCATACCGGCCGAACCCATCAAATCCGTGTACATGCTGCGCATAGCGGTCACCCGGTAGCGGGTGATGACAAATATGGCGATGAAGGATTTAATCGTTACCTGGCCAGCATGGGGTTCAAGCGATTGTTTTTGCACGCACGAGGCATTGCCTTCGAGCTGGAAGAACCGCATGTGGATATCGCTGTGAATGCCCCCTTAGACAGGGATTTTGAAGATTTACTGAGCAAACTGAACCTCGCAATATGAAATATGAAAAACAGCTCCTGGTGTTTGACTGGGATGGAACATTGATGGACTCACAGGCCCGAATCGTCAACTGCTTTCATGCAGCGATTAAGGATCTGGGGATGGAAAGTCGTAGTCATGAACAACTCAGCAATGTCATTGGGCTCGGTTTTCGCGAAGCCTTGCATACCCTGTATCCCGATACTGACGACAATTTCCACCAGGAACTGGTAGAACGCTACCGACACTATTTTCTCAATGCTGATGAAACGCCCAGTGTCCTGTTTGAAGGGGCCATGTTGATGCTTGAGGAACTGAATCGGCAGGGTTACTTTCTGGCGATCGCGACGGGCAAAGGCCGCCAGGGACTCGACATTGCTTTAAAAGAAAGCAGTGTCGCTCATCTGTTCCATGCTAGCCGTTGCGCTGATGAAACCCGTTCCAAACCACATCCACAAATGCTGGAAGAATTGATGGATTATTTTGCCGTTGATTCTGCGCATACCGTCATGATCGGTGATACTGAGTATGATTTAAAGATGGCCAATCATGCCAACGTTCATCCGGTTGGGGTGACCTACGGCGTCCATTCAGAAGACAGGATCCGGGCCTGCAACCCGATTGCTTGTCATGCAAGCACTCAGGATTTACATTCCTGGTTATCAAATCAGATTTCGTTTAAAGCACTTAACTAACTGGAAACCACTATGACTGATCAAACCAATAATACCGGACAAGATGATCCTAACTGGCAAAAAGACGTACTGAGTAAACTACTGTTTGCGTCACTCGAAGATCAAAAACGGACCAGGAAGTGGAATATCATATTCAAAAGCCTGTTTCTTGGTTACCTGTTCCTGCTGCTATTGATTATGCTTATACCAGGCCCGGCGAAGGATGCATTACCCAAGGGAGAACATACCGCCTTGATAGAAGTAAAAGGGGTGATCTCTCCAGATTCTGAAGCCAGTGCTGATCGCATCGTTGGTGGTTTGCGTAAGGCGTTTGAAAATGAAGATGCAAAAGGCATTATTCTTCGAATCAATAGTCCAGGCGGCAGCCCGGTTCAATCCGGTTATATCAATGATGAGATCAAACGACTGCAAAAACAAAACCCAGACAAGAAAGTCTATGCAGTGATTAGCGATATGTGCGCATCCGGTGGCTACTATGTTGCGTCAGCCGCAGACGAGATTTATGCCGATAAAGCTAGCCTGGTAGGCTCGATCGGCGTCGTCATGAACAGCTTTGGTTTTGTCGAAAGTATGGAAAAATTAGGTGTCGAACGCCGCCTATACACAGCGGGTGACAATAAAGGCTTCCTGGATCCATTTTCACCGGAAAAGCCTGACGAAGTTAACCATGTCAAAAGTCTGTTATCGCAAATTCACCAACAGTTTATCGATGTTGTTAAACAGGGACGCGGTGATAAATTAAAAGATGATAAACAGTTATTTAGTGGACTGATCTGGACCGGTGACCAGGCAGTCAAACTCGGCCTGGTTGATTCCTTGGGTAGCAGTAGTTACGTTGCCAGAGAAATCATCAAAGCAGAAGAGATTGTTGATTACACCCCCAAGCCATCCTATCTGGAACAATTGATCGACCGGCTTGGCGTGGCCGCGGCAGCGGAGTTAGCAGATACCCTGCAGACTAACAGTATTTCCATGCAGTGACTTATCCATTGCTACCCGGAAATGGGTAGCAATGTCCAACTTTAGTGCTGAGTTCGATATAATTCAGCTCAGCGGCGAACTAAATTTAAGTATATTCCATGCAACTTTCACAACAAGATAGTCTCCGGTTAAACGTGTTGCTCAACCAGTCAGTGGAGGCGATCCGTATCGATGATGGCAAAATGATTGTCTATGGTCTGACCGAAAAGGGCGAGGCAAAAATTGAGTTAAACCCTAACTGTAAAGATGAAAAGTACATCAAGCAAGTCAAAGAGGTGATCTCCAGCCATGTGCTTGGATCACCTGGAGGTTATCCGGTTTACCTCAAGAGATGGACACGTATGGGGCAGGCCCGTACCGAAAGCCTGGAAAATTTGCTTAAATTAGGCGAGCCGGAAGCCGTGGTTGCAGTAGTCGGTGCCCAGGGGATTACCGATGAAATTGCTCGACGTGCCTGGTGGGTCATGCCAAATGCAGAAAATGCTCGTCGGATGCTTGCCAGAAGGGAAGTGGCTAACGGCGAAATGGGCAAAACACTGGCTGAATTCCTGATCGAATTCTTACCTTTTGAAGAAGAACCGCGGGATATCATTGAATCGGTCCGGCTTGTGCTTCAGCCTGGTCTCATCGAAGACGCAGCCAGAGAGAAGCTTTGGAATATCGGTCAACGTAAAAATGCGTTTCTTGTCGGTTTCCTTAAGTCGGAGACAACTGAAATCCCGCAGGCGGTGAATGACCATCCTATGTTGCAGGAATGGCAGCAGCCATTACAGCAGCTTGCCGAGACCGAAAACCAATTAGCGCCAGTTCTCTTGCAGGTTTTTCAACAACAGGGACAGGCCTGGTTAAAAACTGCGGAGCAGGTTTTGCAAAAGCCGGCCAACCAGGATGTGGTAGTCGCTTTATTCGAGGCAATTGAAAGTTACTTCAAACATATTCGCCCGCATGAAGAAAAACGACGTGATATTAATCAGATTACTGACGAAGTCTCACAGCTATGTACCTGTGAACAGGATTCATTATTTCAACAGGATATTACAGTCATCAAGCAAACAATCCCGCAGATTGAGCCTGCTTTAAAAAGTCTGTTGACCTTATCTTGCGTAGGAGAACAACTGGTTGCCCCCGTCTTTGCCAAAACTGATTCGGTGGGGAGTGTCATGCGCCGCAAACTTGAACCTATCTCCAACCCCCTTGCCAAGCACCTGAATATCCTGCTTGGCAAATAAGTTTTTATCTGGATATGTCGTTACAATTTACAGTCATTTCATTGTCAATGAAGGTGATTGTTCCTGATGAGGCATTAGAGCGGCACGTGGTGGCATCACCCCAAATTGTGACCGCAGAAATCGTGACACAGATTATTAAATATGAGAAAGAAAATCAGTTGGGTTATTTCTCTGCACTGGACTTTTACGTCACCAATAATGTTCTAGAGTCCGATCTAGTCGATGCCTTGAATAATATCTCCTGGGTAGTGACCAACATGGTACGTAATGAAATACGAACCAGGCTTCGACCGGTGTTTTCGAATATCAAATTTGAAAGTATCCAGATCCTCGCAAATACCCTGCCATCGGTCCGTGTAAACGATGAGCATGTTACAGAAAAACTAATGGAACATTTCAGCCCGGGGACAGTCAAAGTGAACTTAACCGCAACGCTGATCCAGAAATTCAGTGATAAAAAAGCTGCAGAATCGTTGGCCAAAAACCTTGCCTATCAGTGGCTTAAAGGAAGTTTTGCATCAGTTGTAATGAGTGGTGTAAAAGCCATCAACTAAACACCTATTGTTTTTGTTGAATTGTGACTCGATTGTGCATTGAGAAAATAAACGCGCTAGAATAATTCAGTGCAGACCCGTGAAGCCTTAACTAAGGATGTTTTGATTCATGCAGTCAATCAATAGTACAGACTATACACATACGAATTTGTCAGACGCTTTTACCTCGGTTCGCACTGACTCTGAAGCTATTTGCCAACCACTGGAAAAAGAAGACTATGGCATTCAAACCATGCCAGATGTCAGCCCACCAAAATGGCATCTTGCACATACCAGCTGGTTTTTTGAAACATTTATCCTGAAACCGTATTTGAAGAATTATCGTTCCTATGATCCTTTATTTGCACATCTGTTTAATTCATATTATGAACAGGCGGGGACTTTTCATCCCCGTCCTGAACGCGGTTTACTTTCAAGACCCACTGTCGATGAAATAATTGCGTATCGCCAGCATATTAATGGCTACATGCAGGAATTGTTAACTGATAGTCAGCACCCTGAGTATAAAGAAATACAACGGCGCACAGAGATCGGTATCCATCACGAGCAGCAGCATCAGGAATTATTGCTCACGGATATAAAGCATATTTTTGCATACAATCCGCTCAAACCTGTTTACAAAGACCTGGCCAAACCTGCAACTGCTGAACCCGCCGAACTATCCTGGCATGAACAACCTGCAGGTATCTATGCGATAGGTAACAAGGGTGACGGCTTTGCTTATGATAATGAATTTCCGCGCCACAAGGTGTATCTCGAACCTTTTCGAATTGCAAGACGCCTGGTCACCAATCGCGAATATCTGCAATTTATTATGCAAGGGGGTTATGATAATCCGGCGCTGTGGTTATCTGATGGCTGGAAGACCATTCAGGAGAACAATTGGCGGACTCCCTTATACTGGGAAAATATTGATGACCGCTGGTTTGAAATGACATTAGCGGGTATCCGGCCACTGGATCTAACTGCGCCGCTGTCACATGTCAGCTTTTATGAGGCGAATGCGTATGCCAACTGGAAAGGTTTGCGTCTGCCAACTGAGATGGAGTGGGAAGTTGTTGCAAGCGATCTCGACATTGACGGGAACTTGCGTGACCAGGGCTATCTTCAACCGATTTCTTCCTCAGAATCAGGGCTCACCCAGTTTTATGGAGATGTCTGGGAGTGGACACAATCCAGTTATACACCGTATCCAGGCTATCGAGCTGCTGAAGGCGCGCTGGGAGAATACAACGGCAAGTTTATGAGTAGTCAAATGGTGTTGCGAGGTGGTTCCTGTGTAACACCGAAAAATCATATTCGTGCGAGTTATCGCAACTTTTTTTATCCTGGCGATCGCTGGCAATTTACAGGCATCCGATTAGCGGAGACAATCTAATGGCATTGGACTCAGCCGTTAAGGCAAATAATTTAGAGATAGAATTTTACGACTATCACCCGAAAGAGGCCGACTTCTACCTCGAAGTCATTGAAGGATTAAAACAGCCACAAAAGAAAATCTCGCCCAAGTTTTTTTATGATAAAACGGGCTCGCAATTATTCGAAAAGATATGCGCGTTACCTGAGTATTACCCAACGCGCACTGAACAGAAAATTCTGGAAGATAACGCCAAACACATCGCGAATATTATTGGTGAGTATCCATATATTATCGAGCCTGGTTGCGGTAGCTGCGAAAAGATCAAACTGCTGTTAGAAACACTAAGACCAGAGGCTTATGTGCCAATGGATATATCAAAGACGTACTTAAAAGAAACTGCCCAGGCTTTATCGGCAGAATACCCCTGGCTTGAAGTACAGGCTGCATGTGTCGATTTTACCGAACCGATGAATTTGCACTTTTGCCCGGAGAATGTCCGCAAACTGGCATTTTTCCCTGGCTCCAGTATTGGTAATTTTGAGCCGAGCCAGGCAGGAAATTTCTTACAGCATATCCAGGATGTCGTTGGCAAGGGTGGCGGGCTGCTGATCGGTGTTGATCTGAAAAAAGACAAAATAATACTGAATAATGCATATAACGATTCGGCCGGAATTACCGCGGATTTCAATTTGAATCTGCTGACCAGGATCAATACAGAACTAGAAGCTGACTTTAAGCTGGATAACTTTACACATAAGGCATTTTATAATGACGACATGGGGCGTATCGAAATGCACCTGGTGAGTAAAAAGGAACAAACCATCAGAATTGGGGAGCAGCTGATATCATTTAGAATGGGTGAATCCATCCATACTGAAAGTTCATATAAATATACGATTGAAGAATTCCAATTGCTAGCGAGTGATGCCGGTTACTTACCCGTCCATGTCTGGACTGATCCGGATGATCAGTTCAGTATTCATTACCTTGAGGTGCCAGGTTGCTAGACTAATTGGGTTTATGCAGCCAGTTATTTCTCCTGCTGCACTCGCGCTCGGTTATCTCTAAATAATAAGTATCGGCGACTGCCGCTGTAAGTGAAACAGCAAACTCCATTAAGACATCCCCTCTAAACACAGCGAACGTAACTTGATCGCCAACAGCATAGGGTTCCAGAAGGCCTTGAATATTTTCCTTTGTGGCCTGAAGCCGGTTGATAGCAATAATAATATCGCCAGAGGCAAGTCCAGCGGATTGAAGGCAGCCACCATCATAAACAAACTGGATCTTTGCACCGAGTGGATCACTGAGAAAACGTGCACCTAGATGAAAGGCGACAGGTTCATGCTCACTGCCTGGTTTACCACCCATATCATCATAACTGGCTGTAGTACGGGTCTTTAATTCGATCCCCATGCTTTCCAGTAGATTTGCAAGTGGTATATCTTCTGTTGTATTCAGATAGTCTTCAAAAAAATCGTTGAGCGATTGTCCTGCGATTTCGTTAGTGATGTTTTTGATCGTCTCGTTTTCTACACCTATTTCTGGCTTACCATGTTTGTTCCATAATGCCCTCATTACATCGTCGAGTGATTTTTGTTGATCAGTTAGTTCTCGTAGCTTGAGATCTAACGCAAGCGCAAATAAACCTCCTTTAACATAATAACTGACTATGGCATTCGGCGCATTTTCATCCTGTTTGTAGAATTTTGTCCAGGCATCAAAACTGGATTCAAGCACTGTTTGTTTGAAGCGGCCGGAAACGCGCAACACACGGGTCAGATTTTGCCCCAAAAGCTCCAGGTAATTTTTTTCTTCGATGACCTGGCTTCTGATTAATCCTAATTCATCATAGTAGGAAGTGATACCCTCAAACGCCCATAACAATTCTGTATAGGACTCCTGCTTTAGTTGGTAAGGAATAAAACTGGCAGGTCTTATACGTTTAATATTCCAGGTATGAAAGTATTCATGGCTAAATAAACCAAGCAAATTAATATAGCCATCGGAAGGTTGGTGCATATTTTTGTTTGGTAGGTCCTTTCGACTACATAGCAGGGCAGTCGAGCTTCGATGTTCGAGACCTCCATAGCCATTGCCGACAACGGTTAAAAGAAAGACATATCGTTCCATTTCCGGTAATTCACCGAACATCTTTATATGGGTTTGGCATATTCTTTTAACATCAGCAGCTAATCTATCAAGGTCGGCATGCTGCTTACCTGTGATAACAATATGGTGCGGGATCTTTTCTAATTCAAAGCGAATCTCGGCAAACTCACCCATTTCAACTGGGTGATCAATCAGTTCTTCATAACTGTTAGCCGCATAACTCCCGGGCTGAAATAATTCTGTATCAGCGTTTCGCGCGAGTGATGTTGCAACTCGCCATTTTTTAAATTGCTTGCCGCCTGGTATTTGTATAGCGACTGAATGTCGTTGGTTTTCCTGGTTCTTAACAGCCAGAAAAACACTGCTGCCATTAAAAAAGGCGTGAGTCGTATCAAGGTGAGCAGTCCGTACAGAGAGATCCCAGGCATAGACGGTATAAACTATTTTAAGTTTCCCCTGGCACGGCTGGCTGCGCCATGTCTGTTTATCCAGCTTGTTTAACTCAATCTCTTTTTTACCGCAATACGCCTGTATCGTTACAATATTTTTCGCAAAATCCCTGATCATATAACTGCCGGGTATCCAGGCCGGCAACCAGATAACCTGGCCATCTGGATCTGGATTTGAAATTGTCAGCTTGACCTGATACAGATGAGCTTCTGGCTGTACGGGTAGAATTTCGTAGTGAAGTGGTTCTGTTGTTGTTTGCATGTCAGGGGCGTTCTACCTTTACCCAAACTTCATTGATATCTGTCGAACGAATGCGTGTTTGATAAGAAATTCCAGAGTTATCCAGGTTTTCTTCGTGATTAATACCACCAATATATAACCATTCACCCAGGTTGCCCGTAATGGTTGTCTGCATTTCGGTTGACTGGACCGAAGCATAATTATTTTGTGTGGACTGTTGATAGGGGCGGATGGTTAAGGTGACCTTTCCATTATGCGTCCTTGGCATTACCTGGTAACCGGTTAATATTTCCTGGTAGGTAACTGATTCAGTCACTGTTCCATCGGGATTTCTGCTTCGTGTGGTAAACGGAATAGCTTGACCCATACTAATGTTAGCCCAATAGCCTTCTGCTACTGACATAACCTGGACCGCTGTTTGCTCTTTAGCGCGTTCTGTCTGATAGATGCGCGCATTAAATTTAATTTTGTCATCACCAGCACTAACTTCAGTATCAGCCTTGTTATCCGTTGAACCAATCGATACTGAGCCTGCGTCGCTCTGTGATCTAGCTGAGATATCAGCGTGGCTTGTTGTCGTGCTAGATCGATTACCAGGAGAAGAGGGGATCGCCCCTGGTCTGCCCATTGACACAGATACACGCAAAAGGTTTTGATTGACATCTAGTTGCTTGAGCAGGTTTTTTACCTGTTCCAGATTTTCAGGAGTACTTTTGATGATTAATTTATACCCGGTTCCCGTAATGCTTGCATCGGCAGCAAGCATGGGTTTAATCAATGGAATAATCTCCTCTGCTGGACGATGACGCAATTGAATGCTCTCTATGATCATGGCTGACCACAGATTGCTAGAGACTAACAATAATGCAAGCGCGAGTATCTTTTTCATTAAATGTACAGCCGCTTAAAGTCTAATACAGGCGTGCTGTGCTCCCAGACCTCATTAAAGTGATGCATCAGACCCGAGGCAGCTAATGGATTATTAAAGTTAGCCACGCCCTCGTAACGGCTTGCCAGTTT